>DPZQ01000167.1 GCA_003536295.1 Rhodobacter sp.
CGCGCAATAACATCTGGATCGGCCACCGCAGCCGAGTTGAATGAGACCTTATCCGCGCCCGCCAGCAAGAGCGCGCGCACATCTTGTACGCTGCGCACACCGCCACCCACCGTGAGGGGCATGAAACATTGCTCTGCGGTGCGGGTGACGAGATCAAACATGGTCCCGCGGTTTTCTTGGGTGGCGTTGATATCTAAAAAGCAAAGCTCATCTGCGCCAGCGGCGTCATAGGCTTTGGCTGCTTCTACAGGGTCGCCTGCGTCGACTAGTTCTTTGAAGTTTACGCCTTTGACCACACGGCCATCGGCAACATCAAGGCACGGAATGATACGGATTTTCAACATGTCAGACCTGTAACGCAGCTAAGGCAGCCGTAAGATCAATGGCCCCATCATAAAGTGCGCGACCTGAGATGGCCCCCGCAATCACGCCCGTATCCCGCAGCGCTAAAAGATCACTCATCTGCGAGACGCCGCCTGACGCAATCACCGGCATTGAGACAGCATGCGCCAAGGCTTCGGTTGCAGCAATATTTGGGCCTTGCATCGCACCATCGCGGTCAATGTCTGTATAGATCACCGCTGCTACGCCTGCGTCTTCGAATTTGCGCGCCAAGTCAGTGACGTTGATGGTGGTTTCTTCTGCCCAACCTTTGGTGGCTACCATGCCTTTGCGCGCATCAATGCCCACAGCGATTTTTCCCTCAAAGGCGCGCGCGGCTTGGCGCACAAGGTTGGGGTCTTCGACAGCCACAGTTCCTAAAATTACCCGTGATAGGCCCTCGGATAGCCACATCTCGATGGTTTTCATATCGCGAATGCCGCCACCCAATTGGCACGGCACATCAACTTCTTTTAAAATATCACGCACCGCCTTTGCATTCACAGGCGCACCTGCAAAGGCACCGTTTAAATCAACTAAATGGATCCAAGCACAGCCTGCTGCTGCAAAACTGGCCGCTTGTGCGGCAGGGTCTGCTCCAAAGATCGTGGCCTTGTCCATGTCGCCGCGCAATAGGCGCACGCAATTGCCGTCTTTCAAATCAATCGCAGGATAAAGGATCATTTAGTTCCGTTCGCCTAAGGGCGCCATGTCAAAAAGTTAGCAATTAAAGAAAGGCCCAAAGATTGGGACTTTTCAGGGTGGAATTGCGTGCCGATCATCGTGTCACGGCCAACGATGGCCGTAACTGGCCCGCCGTAATTCACATGCGCCAAGCGATGGACCGGATCAGTTACATTGAACTGATAACTATGCACAAAATAGGCGTGATCGCCCGCGCTTAAACCCGCAAGAACAGGATGCCCACATGCTCCGTGATCCAGTACAAGATCATTCCAACCCATATGGGGCACTTTCAGCTCCTTGTCGGATGGGCTGATCTTGACCACCTCGCCTTTGATCCAATCAAAGCCTGCGGTGTCTTGATATTCGCGACCCCAGCTGGCCAGCATCTGCATGCCCACACAAATGCCCATGAACGGGCGTGCGTGCTGGGTCACAGCTTCGGATATGGCTTCAAACAGGCCCTGATGGTCTGAAAGCGCTTTACGACAGGCCGGAAAGGCCCCGTCACCGGGAAGAACAAGTCGGTCGGCGCGTGTCACATCTTCGAGGCGGTTTGAGACGATCACCTCACCCGCGTCGTGTTCGCGTGCCATCCGCTCAAAGGCCTTATGTGCTGAATGTAAATTCCCCGAGTCGTAATCGACTAAAACGGTGAGCATTCACAAAATGCCCTTGGTTGAGGGCACGGCGCCTTCCGCGCGTGGATCGGTTTCTACTGCGGTCCGCAAAGCTCGCGCAACCGCTTTAAAGGCGGCTTCCGCAATGTGGTGGGAATTTATACCGTGCAAACAGTCAATATGCAGCGTTATGCCGCCATGGGTCGACAGGGCTTGAAAAAATTCACGCAGTAGTTCGGTGTCAAATTGTCCGATCTTTTGGGTGGGGCAATCACAATTCCATACCAAATAGGGTCGCCCCGACAGATCAAGCGCTGCGCGCACCAAAGCGTCATCCATCGCCAAGTGACAATCACCATAGCGGTTAATACCCGCCTTATCTCCCAGAGCCTGTGCCAAGGCCTGACCCAAGGCAATTCCGCAATCTTCGACCGTGTGGTGGTCATCAATGTGCAGATCTCCCTTACAGTTTATGGTGATGTCAATTTTTGAGTGGCGGGCCAGCTGGTCAAGCATATGGTCGAAAAAGCCAACCCCTGTCGCAACTTTGGCTTTACCTGTGCCATCCAAATTAAGGGTAACGCTGATGTTGGTTTCATTGGTTGTGCGGGTGAGTGATGAAATGCGCATAATACCTCTAGCCTTGGTAAATTACGGCCTTATAGGACCAAAAGGTCTAAAGGGGCAAGAGATTAGGCCGGGAAGGTGGATCTAAAAGCCCTTAAAACAAAAAAGGCACCCTAGGGTGCCCATTTGCGATCGAATTGGAGCGGGCGAGGCGATTCGAACGCCCGACCCTAACCTTGGCAAGGTTATGCTCTACCCCTGAGCTACGCCCGCACCGTTTCGATTTTGCTGATCTATAAACACTCTGGCCCGCGTGCAAGGGGGAAAGTGACTTTGAGGCTAAGTTTTTTTGATTTTTGCATCACTTTTTTGCCTTACACCCTATTCAAGTTCAATCAACAGGTCTTTCGCATCTATTTGGCTCCCGGGGCTGACCAAAATCGACTTAACGATGGCCGCATGCTCGGCATATAGGCCTGTTTCCATTTTCATGGCCTCAATCGTCAAAAGTAAATCGCCTGGCTTAATCTGTTGTCCCACGCTAACTGCGACCGAGGCCACTGCTCCAGGCATTGGCGCGCCTATGTGGTTTGCATTGCCTTCAACCGCTTTGGGTTTCACGCCTGCCTGTGCTTTGATGATGCGGTTTGGCACGCGAATGACGCGTGGTTGGCCGTTTAACTCAAAGAACACTTTCACATCGCCATCATCGCCCGTTTCCCCCACGGCTTGCAGCCTGATCTCAAGCGTTTTTCCGGGGTCAATTTCGGCTGTGATTTCTTCGGCAGGTTCCATCCCATAAAAGAAGTTGCGCGTGGGCAATGTGCGCACGGGGCCATAAAGCGAGTGGCGCGCCGCATAGTCGATAAAAACCTTAGGGTACATCAAATAGCCGTTAAGGTCTTCGTCATCGACACGGGTTTCTTCGCCCTCATCGGCGTTCGCGCGAAGCTCAATTGCCAACGCTTTACGTGTGGCCTCAAAATCTACGGGAGCAAGCTCGGCCCCGCGTCTTTCTGTGTTGGGTGCGACCCCTTTTAGGACCTTGGTCAGAATGGGTTCTGGCCAACCGCCATAGGGTTGGCCCAAATTGCCGCGCAACATTTCTATCACGGATTCTGGAAAGGCCAGGTCAACATTCGGATCTTCGACTTGCGCGCGTGACAGACCCTGTGACACCATCATCAGCGCCATATCGCCTACCACTTTGGACGAGGGCGTGACCTTAATAATATCGCCAAACATTTGGTTGGCATCCGCATAGGCCTGTGACACTTCGTTCCAGCGATCTTCCAGCCCTAGCGAGCGGGCTTGCGCCTTCAGATTGGTGAATTGTCCGCCTGGCATTTCATGCAAATAAATTTCTGACGCAGGTGCGGGCGTGCCGCTTTCAAAGGCCAGATAATGAGCACGCACTTTCTCCCAATAGTTGGAAAGATTGCGGATGGCGCTCATATCAAGGCCCGTGTCACGCGGCGTGTGGCGCAGTGCCTCGACGATCGAGCCCATGCAAGGTTGCGACGTGCCGCCCGAAAACGAATCCATAGCCGCATCAACCGCATCGACCCCAGCATCCACTGCCGCCAAAATGCTAGCCGCTCCCATTCCCGACGTGTCATGCGTGTGAAAATGAATGGGCAGGCCCACTTCCTCTTTCAAGGCTTTTACTAAGACGCGTGCTGCAGCAGGTTTTAAAAGTCCGCCCATGTCTTTAAGGCCCAATACATGGGTGCCAGCCTCGCGGAGTTCTTTCCCCATGGCCACATAATAGGCCAAGTTATATTTCGAGCGGTCAGGATCTAGGATGTCGCCCGTGTAGCAGATTGAGGCTTCGCAAAGCTTATTTTCCTCAAGCACCGTGTCCATGGCCACGCGCATATTTTCAACCCAATTCAAGGCATCAAACACCCGGAAAACATCAACCCCCGTTTTGGCGGCTTGGCGCACAAAGGCTTGCACGACATTGTCGGGGTAATTTGTATAACCCACCCCGTTGGACGAACGGAACAGCATTTGGGTCATCACATTAGGTAGCTTTTCACGAATATCGCGTAGGCGCTGCCAGGGACATTCTTGCAAAAAACGATAAGCCACATCAAAGGTGGCCCCGCCCCAACATTCCACCGAAAAAAGCTGCGGTAAATTGGCCGCGTAAGCGGGCGTCGCTTTGATCATATCGATCGAGCGCATCCGCGTGGCCAGCAAAGATTGTGGCCCGTCGCGCATGGTTGTGTCGGTGATCAGAACTTTGGTTTGTGCGGCCAACCAATCGGCCACCGCTTGAGGGCCTTTTTCTTCGAGCAGAGTGCGGGTGCCATAGGCGGGGGATGTAGTGCTTGTGGGAGTTTTTGCTTGCGGCAAATCTGCACGCGGCTTGGCGCGCCCGGCCGTTTCGGGGTGCCCGTTTACCGTGATATCGGCAATATAGGTCAAGATCTTGGTAGCACGGTCACGGCGCTTTTTGAAGTTGAATAGATCTGGTGTCGTATCAATGAAGTTGGTGGTATAGGTATTGTTTAGGAACGTCTGATGTTTAAGCAGATTTTCTACAAATGCAATATTGGTAGACACGCCCCGAATGCGAAACTCGCGCAAGGCGCGGTCCATGCGGGCAATGGCCTTTTCCGGCGTTTGGGCCCAAGCGGTCACTTTGACCAGCAAACTGTCATAATAGCGCGTAATCACCCCCCCCGCATAGGCGGTGCCGCCGTCAAGGCGGATACCCATACCAGTGGCTGAGCGGTAGGCCGTTAAGCGGCCATAATCCGGAATGAAATTATTTTGTGGATCTTCTGTGGTGACGCGGCATTGCAGCGCATGGCCTGATAGGCTTATCTCATCTTGGCTTTTGGCCCCTGTGGCTTCAAACAGCGTAGCCCCTTCTGAAATGCGAATTTGCGACTGCACGATGTCAATGCCCGTGACTTCTTCTGTCACAGTATGTTCGACCTGCACGCGCGGATTTACCTCGATAAAATAGAATTTATCGTTGTCCATATCCATCAAAAACTCAACGGTGCCGGCGCATTCGTAATTCACATGCTGGCAGATACGTCGCCCCAGATCACAGACTTCGGCGCGCTGGGCATCGGTGAGATAGGGGGCCGGAGCGCGTTCTACCACTTTTTGATTACGCCGTTGTACGGTGCAGTCGCGCTCATATAGGTGAAAGATATTGCCGTGGCTATCGCCCAAGATCTGCACCTCGACATGGCGGGCGCGTAGGATCATTTTTTCCAAATAGCCTTCGCCATTGCCAAAGGCGGCAATTGCTTCGCGGCGGCCTTCACTTACTTTATCTTCCAACTCTTGTACATTCATGATCGGTCGCATCCCACGCCCGCCGCCGCCCCAAGATGCTTTGAGCATCAAAGGAAAACCTAGGCTTTGCGCCTCGGCGCGGATTGTGTCAAAATCATCTGCCAACACCTCGGTTGCGGGAATGACGGGCACGCCAGCCGCCATTGCCACCCGACGCGCTGAGGCCTTATCGCCCAATGCGCGCATAGTCTCTGCCTTGGGGCCTATAAAGGTAATGCCCGCTGCATCGCAGGCATCGACAAAATCAGGATTTTCTGACAAAAGCCCATAACCTGGGTGAATAGCGTCTGCGCCTGACAGTTTAGCCACGCGAATGATCTCATCAATTGCCAAATAAGCACCTACAGGGGACAGGCCCTCACCAATCACATAAGCCTCATCCGCTTTAAAGCGGTGCAACGAGAGTTTATCTTCCCGAGCATAAACCGCGACGGTTTTCTTGCCCATCTCATTGGCTGCACGCATTACGCGGATCGCAATTTCACCACGGTTGGCAACTAGTATTTTCTTGAAATGGGCCATGTTTACTCCATTGATCGATGTAACAGATTTGTGAGGTAGCTTAGTTTCGCTGCAACGCAGCGCAAGTATTATTTTGCAAAAGCAGCATTTTGTGGGGTAAATTCCCTAAATGCGTGCATCGGGTGATGGAAATGGATTTATTTAAATAATTTTTAGAACAAATAAAGAACAATTCTTTCTACTTTTAAAATAATCGCTATAAAGAACCAATGAACAACGATGATTTTCCCTTTGAACCGACCCAAGAGCCTAACACGTCAGCGCTTTCGCTTTCGCAAAGGGCGATGGCGTCGCGTCCCGCCCCTTATCTTGAAGGGTTGAACCCGGAGCAGACCGAAGCGGTTTTGGTGCTTGAAGGACCTGTGTTGATGTTGGCAGGAGCGGGCACGGGTAAGACAAAGGCGCTTACGGCGCGGATAGTGCATTTGCTGACCACTGGGCAGGCGCGGCCCAACCAGATCTTGGCCGTGACGTTTACCAACAAGGCTGCCCGCGAGATGAAAAATCGCGTGGGTCAAATGTTGGGCCAAACGGTTGAGGGTATGCCTTGGATGGGCACGTTTCACTCGATCTCGGTCAAGATTTTGCGCCGCCATAGCGAACTTGTGGGGTTGAAAAGCAGTTTTACCATTTTGGATACGGATGATCAATTACGCTTACTAAAGCAGCTGATTCAAGCTGAAAAAATTGATGAAAAACGATGGCCGCCGCGCATGTTGGCGGGCCTGATTGACGGGTGGAAAAACCGCGCCTTTACTTCCAAAACGGTCCCGGCATCTGAGGCGTCGCATTACGACAGGCGCGGCGTCGCCCTTTACGGCGCCTATCAAGAGCGGTTGCGCACGCTGAACGCTGTCGATTTTGGCGATATTCTGTTGCATGTGGTTATTATTTTGCAAAATCACAGCGATATTTTGGCGCAATATCAAAATTTCTTTCGTTATATTATGGTGGACGAATATCAAGACACCAATGTGGCGCAATATTT
>DPZQ01000147.1 GCA_003536295.1 Rhodobacter sp.
GTCACCGCGCAAAAACGGTGCATTTTTTGGGGCGGCGGTGAAGGTGGGCATCGCGTCAAGCGCGATGTTGATCTTGCCCGAAGAGCCGCGAATTTTAAACCGCTCAACCGCTTTGGTGAAATCACTGGGCAGTTCATTGCGATTGGTGTGTTTTAAGAACGTGCGTTTCACATCCATGTTTGACGCGACGATGGGGGCTAGATAGCTGTTACCGTTTTCAAGCGTCACGCCTTTGATTTTGCCGTTTTCGGAGATAAATTGATCCACGCCTGAGCCGACCAGAATTTTACCGCCCGCCTCTGCCAAGCAAGCACCCAAGGCGTTTGAAATGGCACCCATGCCGCCGCGCGCAAACCCCCAAGCGCCAATCGCGCCGTCAACATCGCCCATGTAATGGTGCAAAAGCACATAGGCCGTGCCCGGTGAATAAACTCCAAGCCCCGTGCCAATGATCCCTGATCCCGCCAAATGCGCCTTGATCAGATCGCTTTCAAAATGTTCGTCCAAAAAATCTCCGATTGACATAGACCAAAAGCGCAGCGTTTCATTCAGCTCTTTACCGCCCAGGCCGTGGGCTTTTTTAACTAAATATAAAAGCTCGCCCAGATCGCGGGGCTTAAGGGATGTGGGGTCGGGCGCATTGCGCAGCAAAAACGGACGAATAAAGCGGCATTGGCGGATCACGGTTTGACTAAAGCGGTCATAAGCGTCAACGTCATGTTCCGAATGGCGCGCGATTTCACGGCGCAGCGCGTCATGGTCTGACATATAGGCGAAGTAATCGCCGTCACGGGTGAATGTAGCACCACCTTCGTACGGGATGACCTGCAAGCCAAAACGTGGCAGTTCAAGATCCCGCACAATTTCCCGGCGCAAAAGCGAACAAACATAAGAACAATTCGAATAGGTCCAACCATCGACCAGTGATCGGCTCACGGCCGCGCCGCCGATCCATTCGTTTTTTTCAACAACCAAAACGTTAAGACCGGCTTTTGCTAAATAGCACGCGGTCGTCAGGCCGTTATGGCCCGCGCCAGCAATGATTGCGTCGTATTTGTCGTGCTGACCCATGGAGTTCTCCTCTTATCGTTCTAGATTAAGACATATGAACATCAACGTAAAGTTTTTTTGAGCGCTCAAATAAATAAATTCATGGACTGACATTCCCGAAAAAGTATGAAATAAGAGAAGAGACAATATTTAAGAGCATTAGATGCAAACACTTTCAAATTCAGACCCAAAGCCGCCCAAAGAACGCAAGGAGCGCAAAGGCAATGCTGATATGCGTCGGCGCCAGATTTTGGACGCCACTTTGAGGTCGATAATCTTATCTGGCTTGGCTAAAACAACTTTGGCAACCGTGGCCGCGGAAGCGGACCTTTCTCAGGGCGTGGCCATATTTTATTTTAAATCCAAAAATGGGCTTTTAAGCGAGGCTTTACGCGAACTCTACCAAAACTACGAAGACAATTGGGAAGCAGCCTTGGCCAATGCGCCAAATAATCCCGCCGCCAAACTGCGCGCTATTATTGAAGCCGATTTTGACGCAGAAATTTGCAATAACGACACGCTTGCGGTTTGGTTTGCCTTTTGGGGTGAACAAAAATTCACGCCGCAATATTCCAAAATCACCAATCAATACGACCAAAAACGGGCCAATGCGATCGAAGATATTTGCATTCAATTACTGCCGTCAGACCCCGAAAAGGCAAAGTTGGCCAGTGATTGGATTGACTCGGTTACAGATGGATATTGGCAAAAACTGCATCTTTTTCCGCAAAGTTATTCGCGCGAAATGGCGCTGAGGCGTACATTTTTACTGGTTCAGTTTTTATTTACCGATCATGCCCAAGCCTTCGAACTTTAACCACAAAATGCCGTTACTTCAGCCAAGAAATCATTCAAATGTCTGTGGCTATTGGTATCGCCACGCTGCTCAGCACGGCCAAAGTCAATGAAGGCGCGTTCGTGGGAACTTAAAACCTGAATGTATTTTAGGTCTGACGCAGGTGAAAGTGCCAAGATTTGGTCAAATTCTTCCAAAAATGCTGGGTAATCTCGGTTCATATGTATCAAAAATTCTTGCCATGATTGGCCCTGCAGCCGTTCAGCTTCGGCAACGCCTAAAGCGCGCACTGTTTTTTGATCTGCGACCGCAAGACCCAAGTGATCTAATAAGGGCTGCATCGCCAAAATAACCGCCGCTTCAATCTGTGACATGGCTAAAAGCGCTTGTTTGGCCGAGCCTGTGTGAAATTTTGCCAAGGTTGCAAAATAGGTTTCACCCATATGCTCTTCTTCAATGCTCAAAAGCAGTGCTTGTGTGTAGCTGTCAAAAGATCGTGGGGATTGGATCATTTATATCTGCCTGTCAAACCTTATATTAACATCACAATATATTTTGCAAACCCCAAAGTTTTGCCATCTAGTCTATGGGCTTCGATGTAATACCTGGTTGGGTAAGACTATTGCAAAAAGCTGGAACCACGTTTTACTGGCGTGACATCTATTAAGGACACACTGTCATAGACGCCTTAAAGATATCAATTTTTACCGATTAGCTGGCAACATTATCATTGGGAACATTGCTCAAAGTTAAATTGACAGCTTGGTATTTTAATAATTTTTCAAACACTGCAACCCACCGTTGACCTACCGTTGGTGCCATGATTTTATTATCAATCTGAATGATTTGCCGTAGCATGCCGGTGTCTCCCTGAAATTGTGAGATCAAGGCAAACCGGTTGAATTGCCGTGTTGAGGGCATTCGCTAAAGGCTTTTCTGATACCGGTTTGGATTTTTTTAAAGATCAATATTAATCCGCTCAAATTGTGCATCGCTTTGGAGTGCCCCCATCGGGTGGTCC
>DPZQ01000194.1 GCA_003536295.1 Rhodobacter sp.
TGGGGTCATTGATCGCGTTTGAGGGCATTTGATTGACATTGCCCTTGGCAATGAACAGATCTGCCAAGCCGTCATTATTCATATCCTCAAATTGCGAATGCCACCCTGTCGAGGGGCGGCCATCATCACCCCGATAAGGGGTGGTCGCGTAGGTGCCAATACTATAAGGCGCATTGGCCATCTGCCCATTACCTTTATTAAGTTGCAAGAGCTGATCGCCCATTGAGGTCAAAACCACTTCGGGCAGCCCATCACCTGTGATGTCTTTGCTTGCAATGCCCATGCCCCAAAGCNNNACATAATATTGCCGATCATTTGAAATGCGCAGCTCCGGCATCCCATCGCGTTTCCAATCTGAAATCAGCATCGAAAGGGCACAAAAACCGGGAGTTAATGCTTGGCTTGGCAAAAAGCTGCGGACCATGGGGCGCAAGAGTTGATTGGCGTCGCAGGCTTCAAAAGGGCCCTTGGGATCGGCCAGATTAACATAATTACCTATCGCAAAGGTGGGCCAAGTTTTGCCTGCCTCAAATGTTGCACTAAATGCGGTTGACCAGGCTGCCCCCCCGTCAAATCCCCAGTCCGTTGGGGCGGGTGAAAAATTGCATTGTCCGTCACCGCGCAACAACTGATTTTCACCCAACCGCAAGACCATCAGATCAAGGTTCTTGTCGCCGTCGACATCTAAAGCATAAGCGCCCGTTGCCCCCAAAATCGGCGCCATTGCGCCTGCGCCAAAACGGAGGTCCCCACCGCGTACTGATTGATTGATATAAAGATGGGCAGGCGCGCTGCCGCCTGCCGCGAAAAGATCGGGCAGATGATCGTGGTTACAGTCAAAAATCGCAACACCTCCGCCGACATAATGTTCCCAGTCGCCTTCATAAGAGTGGGGGGTGGGTAGTAGGTCGCCGGCGTCACGAAAGGCCATCTGCGCTAAGGCAGGCTGCGCACATAAAAGCGCTGCGCCTAACAATAATGAGTCAATAAGCGCTCCGAGGCGCGATGCATGCCCCTTCTTTGATTGCCCATTGAAATAATAACGTTGCGCCATGCGAAACCTGCTTTATGTTTGCGCAAACATAACAGCTGATCGTCGAAAATAAAAGCTACTTTGTAAAGCGTTCGGATGGGCCAGGCGGGTTTATTTTTGATCGAAATCTGCGACGATTTGATAAAAAAATCGCCCAAGGTGAACGCGTTTTATTGTGACACAATTGACCTAATTGACTGCGTGATCCATGCTGTGGCTTGCTGATATCACCGTGTAACCATACCAACAGGAAACCGCTCATGGCGCATGAAACCATTCACACACTTGTCGTTGGCGCAGGTCAAGCCGGTGTGGCCATGAGCGAACATCTCAGCGCGCAGGGCATAGAGCATCTTGTGTTCGAGCGTCACCGGATCGCCGAGCGGTGGCGTTCAGAGCGGTGGGATACCTTGGTGGCAAATGGCCCCGCGTGGCATGACCGCTTTCCTTCGTTGGAGTTTGTTGGCGTCCATCCTGATGCCTTCCCAAATAAAGAAACGGTTGCGGATTATTTCGTAAACTATGCGCGCCATATCAAAGCGCCTATTCGCTGCGGCGTGACCGTCACGAAGGTTACGCGTAGTCGTGAGGGTGCCGGTTTTTTGGTTGAAACAGACCAAGGCACTCTAACCGCGCAACATATAGTCGCGGCGACGGGCCCCTTTCAGGTCCCGTTGATGCCAAATGTTGTGCCCGATGATCTTGGGTTGCATCAAATCCACTCAAACGTTTATCGCAATCCTGACGCTTTGCCCAAAGGCGGGGTTTTGGTTGTGGGGGCAGGGTCGTCGGGAGCGCAAATCGCGGATGAGATTTTGGCTGCGGGCCGTCAAGTTTATCTGTCAATCGGGGCGCATGATCGGCCGCCACGCTCATATCGGGGGCGCGATTTTGTATGGTGGTTGGGGGTATTGAACAAATGGGACGCGGCAACCCCGGGGCCTGGCACCGAACATGTGACAATTGCCGTCAGCGGCGCACAGGGTGGCAAGACTGTTGATTTTCGTCGTTTTGCAGCGCGAGGCATGACATTGCTGGGCATGACCCAAACTTATTGCGATGGGACATTGGCCTTTGCCCCAGATTTGCGGCGGAATATTGAGCGCGGTGACGCTAATTATCTCTCGGTGCTAGACGAGGCCGACGCCTATATAGTACGCAACGCGCTTGATCTTGCGCCCGAACCCCAAGCGCGCGCCCTTGGTAACGATCCAGCGTGCCTGACAAATCCGATCCTGTCGTTGGATCTTAAGGCGGTGGGGATCACGACAATCATTTGGGCAACGGGATATGGTTTTGACTATAACTGGCTACCCATGGATCTTTATGACGAAAAAGGCCGTCCCAAACATCAGCGCGGCGTCTCGGCCGAGGCAGGTATTTATTTTCTAGGCTTGCCGTGGCAATCGCGCCGGGGCTCGGCGTTCATTTGGGGAGTTTGGCACGATGCCAAATATCTTGCCGATCATATCGCCCGCCAGCAAACCTATCTTAATTATCACGCGCTTTCCTTGCAAAGCCCGCAACCCTAACCCAAACATCTGTAACACTGGAACCTTATAATGGCCCATAAACGCATACGCCCTTTTAATACCAAAGATACTTATCCGGAACAAAAGCTGGATAATGATCTGTGCCAAGCCGTTGTCGCACGGGGCACTATGATTTTTCTGCGCGGCCAATGTCCGCAAAACTTGGATGATTTCAAAGATATTGGCAGTCATGACCCTGTCGAACAGACCCACAAAGTCATGCAAAATATCCAGCAATTGCTAGAAGAGTGCGGTGGCAAGATGGAGCATTTAGTGAAAGTCGTGGTCTATATCACTGACGTACGCCACCGCGAAGCTGTTTACCGCACGATGGGCGAATATATTAAAGGCGTGCATCCCGTTTCGACGGGCTTGGTTGTACAAGCCTTGGCGCGGCCTAGCTGGTTGGTCGAAATTGATGGAACCGCCGTAATCCCAGACGAGGTTTAGATGACATTTTCATTGGTTGCGCGTTGCGCAAAAACAGGAATGTTTGGGGTGGCGATCTCGTCTTCCTCACCAGCGGTCGCAGCGCGCTGCTCCTTCGCGCGCGCATCGGTTGGCGCTGTGGCCAGTCAAAATATAACTGACCCCAATTTGGGTGCACGTGGTCTTGATTTGATGGCGCAGGGACAAACGGCGTCTGACATGATTGCGACCCTACAAAAAGAAAGCGCTTTTATCGACTATCGTCAGATTTTGGCAGTGGATGCACAGGGTGGCGTCGCCATTCATTCGGGTGCGCAGGCTTTGGGTGTTTGGTCTCACGCTATGGGCGAAAATGTTGCCAGTGGAGGAAACCTGTTGGCCAATGCGCAGGTGCCCCAAGCGATTGTCGATGGGTTTTTGGCGGCCCCGGGGCATTTGGGAGATAGGCTGATTGCCGCGATGCGCGCGGGCCTTCGGGCCGGCGGCGAGGCGGGCCCTGTGCATTCGGCGGGTTTGAAATTAGTCGATAAATGCGCTTGGCCCTTGGCAGACTTGCGCTGCGATTGGACCGAGGCCTGCCCGATCGAGGCATTGGCCGATCTTTGGACCCTTTATCACCCACAGATGAACGCCTATGTCACACGTGCACTTGATCCAACCAAAGCGCCTAGCTACGGCGTGCCGGGCGATGAATAGGGTCTAGCAAAGCTTGGCGATAAGCCGTTCTAACATGGCATCGCAACGCTCAATTTGCTCGATGCTGACGTACTCGTCGGGCTTATGCCCTTGGGCCATCGAGCCGGGGCCGCAAATCACCGTTGGGACCTCAATCTTTGAAGAGAAAAGTCCACCTTCGGTGCCGTAGGCCACTTTGATCGTGTCATTA
This sequence comes from Rhodobacter sp., assembly GCA_003536295.1. GTDB lineage: Bacteria > Pseudomonadota > Alphaproteobacteria > Rhodobacterales > Rhodobacteraceae > UBA10365. The sequence goes on from DPZQ01000194.1 coordinate 3,881, forward strand.
GCCATGGTCAGACCTTTGACAAATTCAACCACTTTGGCATCGGTGGGCGTATTAAGCCCGGGGTAGCTGTTGGTAATTGTGATCTCGATATTTGCCTCGCTTGCTTTTTCTTTGGCTTGGGTCACGATTTTTTTGGCGCGCTGGCGCATCTCATCCATTAAAAAACAGGGGTTATCTTGTGCAATATTGCGTATTTCGAAAAAAACTTCACAGCGATTGGGCACAATATTCAAAACATCGCCACCGATGATTTTGCCTACATGCACGGTTGTGTAGGGCACATCATAATCTGCGTCTTGAGGGCCTGACTGTGCGAGATTATACTGCATATCGCGCAGCTCTGCCACAAAGTCGCAAGCCAAATGCAGCGCATTCAGCGCAAAGGGCGCAAGTGCGGAGTGCCCCTCTTTGCCTGTGCAAACAGCTTTAAGTGCTGTTTTGCCCTTATGGCCTGTTGCCACGGCGAGATTGGTCGGCTCACCTACGATGCACATCGCAGGGCGATGGGGGGCTGCGTCCAACATATCTATTAAGGAATGGACCCCCAAACAGCCGATTTCTTCGTCATAAGACAGGGCAAGATGCAGCGGAGTTTTAAGATTTTGGCTATTGGCCTTTAAAAGGGCCGCAACCGCGCAAGCGACAAAGCCCTTCATATCGGTGGTGCCACGGCCATAATAGCGCCCATCTGCGACGGTTAAACGAAAGGGATCTTTCGTCCAATCTTGGCCTGTCACAGGCACCACATCGGTATGGCCCGACAACATCACCCCACCACGATCCAGAGGGCCCACGCTTGCATAAAGATTGCCCTTATCGCCCGTTTCATTCTTCAAAATAGTATAAGAAATCCCTGCGGCGTCGAAAAGCTCAGCCACATAATTTATCAAAGCCATGTTTGCATTTCTGCTCACAGTGTCAAAGCCGATTAAAGATTCCAGGATTTCTGCAGTTTTCATTGGGAATTATCCAAATTTTTGGTTTTGAAGAGGGGCCTGAAGCCCTTAGCACAGCACAGTAGTACAGAGCATTTTGCGTCATAAAACTGGCAATTACTATAGAAGATTAAGGTTAGTTGCATGCCATCTGGGGCATTTGTGCCTGCTTTGGGAGTTTGGTATGTGAAAGATCTTTCATTCTCGCGTATGATGAGACGAGCTTACGAAAGAGGCAGGTTCCATGGCACGCGATC
>DPZQ01000196.1 GCA_003536295.1 Rhodobacter sp.
TCAGCGCGTTGCGCCCACGGGTGCCGCCTTGCTTTTTATGAACGTTTGGCTTTGGCTTGAAAGGGGCTTGTTATGTTTGAAAATCTAGCGCAGCGCCTTGGTGGCGTGTTTGATCGCCTTAACAAACAAGGCGCGCTTTCAGAGGCCGATGTTGCCACCGCTTTACGTGAGGTTAGAGTTGCTCTTCTTGAGGCCGACGTCTCATTAGATGTGGCACGCGACTTTGTGGCGCGTGTGCAATCCGCGGCAACAGGACAGGCCGTTACCAAATCGGTAACCCCAGGTCAGCAGGTCATTAAGATCGTGCATGATCAACTCGTGCAGGTTTTGACAGGCCAAGGGCTGACCGAGGCCTTAAAGATCGACAATCCACCAGCGACCATTTTGATGGTCGGTTTGCAAGGTTCCGGTAAAACCACGACCACAGGCAAATTGGCAAAACGCTTCTTCGAAAAACAAAATAAACGCGTGTTGATGGCGTCGCTTGACACCAACAGACCCGCCGCTATGGAACAGTTGGCAATTTTGGGCCGCCAAATCGGTGTTGATACATTGCCTATCGTCAAAGGCGAAACGGCTGTTCAAATTGCCAAACGTGCCAAGGTCCAAGCCGCGATGGGGGGCTATGACATTGTGATGTTGGACACGGCAGGTCGTATGCATATCGACGCGGAACTGATGTCCGAAGTTCAAGCAGTGCGAGATATTGCTCAGCCTCGCGAAACCTTGTTGGTGGTTGACGGATTGACCGGCCAAGATGCTGTAAATGTGGCTTCAGAATTCGATCAAAAAATTGGCATCTCGGGCGTTGTTTTAACGCGCATGGACGGCGACGGGCGAGGCGGCGCGGCACTGTCGATGCGCGCTGTTACGGGCAAGCCTATTCGTTTTGTGGGTTTAGGTGAAAAGTTAGACGCGATTGAAAGCTTTGAGCCGGAGCGTGTTGCGGGCCGCATTTTGGGTATGGGCGACATTGTTGCCTTGGTAGAAAAGGCCCAAGAATCCTTTGAGGCGGACCAAGCAGAACGGATGATGAAGAGGCTACAAAAAGGTATGTTCAATATGAACGACCTAAAAATGCAGCTTAATCAAATGCTAAATATGGGCGGTATGCAAGGGATGATGGGCATGTTGCCGGGCATGGGCAAAATGCAAAAAGCTGCTGAAGCATCCGGCGTGGATGATCGCATGCTGCGCCGCCAAATTGCCTTGATCAATTCAATGACCAAAAAAGAGCGCGCGAACCCAGATCTGATGGCCGCGTCGCGCAAGAAACGTGTGGCCACAGGCGCTGGGCTTGAAGTGTCAGAGCTGAATCGCCTTTTAAAGCAGCATCGCCAGATGGCCGATATGATGAAAAAGATGGGCAAGGGCGGCATGTTGAAAGCCGCGATGCAGCAGATGATGGGCTTAGGTGGAGGTGCTGGCCCAACACCTGTGGCAGGAGCGGGCCTTGACCCCAAAGCCATGGCAGAGGCGGCCAAACAGTTACAAGGCAAAATGCCCATGGGCGGTTTGCCGGGCCTAGGCGGTGGCGGATTTGGACTGCCCTCGGGCTTGTCTGGTCTTGGATTTGGGAAAAAGAAATGACAGATACACATTTAGTTGCGGCCGATTTGCTTAAATCGCACCGCGCCTCGATTGACCGGTTGGATGCGATTTTGGTCTATACTTTGGCCGAAAGATTTAAACAAACACAGGCAGTTGGGCAATTAAAAGCCGCCCATGATTTACCGCCCTCAGACTCCGAGCGCGAAGCACGCCAAATAGAACGACTGTCAGGGTTGGCCGCCGAGGCTGATCTTGACTCCGAATTTGCCAAGAAATTCCTGAACTTCATCATAAGTGAAGTAATCAGGCATCACGAAATCTTACAAAAATAACCGCATATGCGGTCAACAACCCTAGGAGAATACTATGTCTATGAAAATCCGCTTGGCCCGTGGCGGCAGCAAAAAACGCCCTTTCTATTCGATCGTAGCATCAGATAGCCGCATGCCACGCGATGGCCGCTTTTTGGAAAAATTGGGCACATATAACCCGCTTTTGGCGAAAGGCAGTGAAGATCGCATAACTATGGATCTAGAGCGCGTGACATATTGGCTTGGTAAAGGCGCACAGCCGACTGACCGTGTAGCACGTTTCCTAGAAGCAGCAGGCGTTTTGCCAAAAACCGTTCGCAACAACCCCAAAGCGGCTGTTCCTGGAAAACGTATGGCTGAATTGACTGCGAAAAAAGCGGCTCGTGAAGCGGCCCCTGCCGTAGTTGCAGCACCAGAACCAGTAGTAGAACAAGTAGAAGTCGTTGTTGAAGCTGCCACTGACGAAGCCGCGACAGAATAGTAAGCTGAGATCAAAACGCAGCAGCTCCCATTGGGGGCTGCTTTTGATATGGGGCGATTATGGACAAAACCGAATTGATCTGCGTTGGTGCTATTGCTGGATCCTTCGGGGTTCGTGGCGACGTGCGGGTGAAATCTTTTTGTGCTGACCCCCAAGCCATTGCTAGCTACGGCTCGCTTTATACAGAAGACGGTTCGCGCAACTTTTCCATTAAATTGATAGGGGTAGTTGCAGGGGGGCTTTCGGCCCATCTCGGCGGCATTGCCAGTAAAGAAGAGGCCGATAGCCTCCGCGGCATTGGGTTGTTTGCCAAACGCGACAGATTGCCTAACTTGCCTGCTGATGAGTTCTATCATGCTGACCTGATCGGTCTGAGCGTACAAGATACGGGCGGCCTAGTGTTGGGCAAGGTCCAAGCAATGCACAATCATGGTGCGGGCGACTTGGTCGAGATTATGGGTGCGGGCTTTAAAGATGGGCTTCTGGTGCCCTTTACCAAAGAGGCGGTGCCTTTGGTTGATATTAAGGCAGGCGTGATGATTTTGGACCTTCCCGATGAGGCTGAAGACGATGCCCTCTGACCCCAAAGAACCTGCTGGCCCCAGTTTTGGCTTAAAGTCGCATGGACGTTTGTCTATAGCGGCCAGTGCCGGCCCCCGTGAGCTTATGGCAGATTTGCGCGTCAAAGGCGCGTGGCGCGTTAAAATTATTACACTGTTTCCCGATGCCTTTCCTGGCACCCTAGGGCTAAGCCTAACGGGTAAGGCGCTGGAAACGGGGCTTTGGACGCTGGAAGCTCTGGATTTGCGCCTTTATGGTGAAGGCAAACACCGTAATGTTGACGATACGCCTGCAGGCGGCGGCGCAGGTATGGTTTTGCGCGCCGATGTGGTAGGAGAAGCCCTGACCGATGCCGCAATCGGCACATCCTCTGACCGTTCTAAATGGCCCGTGGTCTATTTATCACCCCGCGGAAAACCCTTTGATCAAGCCATGGCCCAAAACTGGGCTGCAGCAGATGGGTTAACCTTATTATGTGGCCGGTTCGAAGGCGTCGATCAGCGTGTACTTGACGAATATGCCGTACAAGAGGTCAGTTTGGGCGATTTTGTCCTAACAGGCGGTGAGATTGCAGCACAAGCCTTGATTGATGCGACAGTGAGGCTTATACCGCGCGTCATTGGGAATCACTTGTCAACCGATGAAGAAAGCTTTTCTTCTGGTTTGCTAGAGTTTCCACAATACACACGGCCCCTTGTTTGGAAGGACCGCGTGATCCCCGAAACGCTTCTGTCGGGCCATCATGCGCATATAGCCGACTGGCGACGGGACATGGCCGAAAGGCTAACAAAAGAACGCAGGCCTGATCTCTGGCGGGCTTATCTTGCGGCGCAAGGTAGGGACCCGATAGAAGACCAAGAGCAATAGGGCAGCATCACTTCAGGGAGAAACCCTGAGAATTTGAAAGGACTTAGCGATGAACCTAATCGCACAACTCGAGGCGGAGCAAATTGCTTCCCTGGGCAAAATTATTCCAGATTTCAAAGCGGGCGATACAGTGCGCGTGGGCTATAAAGTTACCGAGGGCACTCGATCTCGTGTACAGGCCTATGAAGGCATAGTGATTGGTCGCAAAGGTGGCGCAACGATTGCTGCGACTTTTACCGTTCGCAAAATATCGTTCGGGGAAGGCGTTGAGCGCGTATTCCCGCTTTATTCAACCAACATTGATTCGATCGAAGTTGTCCGTCGTGGCCGTGTACGCCGCGCCAAATTGTATTATCTGCGCGATCGTCGCGGCAAATCTGCCCGGATTTCAGAAAATACAAATTACAAAGCCCTTGATGGCGCTGACGCGTAAGGAACAGTGATATGAGAAAAGAAATTCACCCAGACTATCACATGATCAATGTCAAGATGACGGATGGCACTATCTTTCAAGTGCGGTCAACTTGGGGCAAAGAGGGCGACCAAATGGCGCTTGAAATTGATCCTTTGGCACATCCTGCTTGGACGGGCGGCTCGCAGCGCCTTATGGACACTGGTGGCCGTGTTTCGAAATTCAAAAACAAATACGCTGGCTTGGGTTTTTAAGCTTTTTGGCTTTCCCAAAGCGGGTGGTTGTTACATGATAAGGCGTGCCTCAAGGGGTGCGCCTTTTCAAATGGTGAATTAGGGGTAACTGTGACGCATATTATCGTATTTGGTAACGAAAAAGGCGGGTCGGGGAAATCCACCACTTGTATGCATGTTGGCACGGCACTGATGCGCTTGGGCTTTCGCGTGGGGGCTGTTGATCTTGATCTACGCCAACGCAGTTTTGGGCGCTATTTGGAAAACCGCACCGCCTACTCGCGCCGCACTGGCATTGATCTGCCCATCGCCCAGACTTATGAATTACCTCAAATCGACCCCGCCTCTTTGGCTGAAGGGGAAAATCTAAGTGATCGTCGCCTGTCCGGTTTAATGGAGCAGATGGAAGGGGCGTGCGACTTTATATTGATTGATTGCCCTGGCTCTCATACCCGATTGGCGCAATTGGCCCATGCGATGGCTGATACATTGGTCACGCCCTTAAATGATAGCTTTGTTGATTTCGACCTTCTGGGGCGTAGTGATCCTGATACGGGCAAGATTTTGGGCCCTTCGATCTATTCAGAAATGGTTTGGAACGCGCGGCAATTGCGCGCCAATGCGGGGGTGAAACCCACCGATTGGGTGGTTGTGCGCAACCGTCTTGGGTCTCAATATATGTTGAACAAAAAGAAGATTGGCTCGGCGCTTGATGCCCTTTCAACCCGCATCGGGTTTCGCGTGGCGGCGGGCTTTTCCGAGCGAGTGGTGTTTCGCGAACTATTCACGAACGGGTTGACACTGCTTGATCTGAAGGATGCAGGGGTTAATCAGCTTAGTATCTCTAACATCGCGGCCCGACAGGAAGTGCGCGATTTGCTTATTTCTCTAAAACTGCCAGGCGTGACACCGAATTTCTAATCTGTGTTTGAGTTGGGCGCTAGGTTTTCTTGCTCTAAGAACCGTTCAAAATCGTCGAGATGCAGTGGGTCAAATTGTCCAAAGGCAAACATCCAAACCGAGGCGTCGCGCAAAGCGTCTGGCTCAAGCTTGCACCATTTCACACGTCCGCGCTTTTCTTGGCTGATCAGACCTGCTCGGACCAAAATGGTGATATGTTTTGAAATGGCCGTCAGCGACATGGTGAAAGGTAGGGCCAGATCGGTGATGGCCATGTCATCTTCTAATAGCATAGCCAAGATCGTACGCCGGGTCGGGTCGGATAAGGCCGAGAAGATAGTATCAAGCGATAGGGTCATTCTCCTGTCATGCCTTGGCTTTTGACGATCGTCAACCAAATGGTTGAATAAGCTCTTTTCAGGGATTTTTCAGAATCCCTTGTGCCGCCGCACGATCCGAAGGGCGCATAAATAATTTTATATATAATTATCAATGCATTAAGATGGTGGACTGCCCTTAATCTATGCTTGACTTCACACCAAGTTGCCCTTAGATGACACCTCATCTGTTACGAGAGGCATTGCAATGGCGGATGACCCTGGCCTTGAACGGATCAAAGCGTTAGAAGCGCGGATTTCGAAGGCCAAAGGTGACATCGGTCCAAAAGTAAGCACTGGCGCAGGTGGAGCCTTCTCGCAGGGCGAGGTCGCTTGGAGGATGGTTATCGAACTTGTGTCTGGAATGCTTTTGGGCCTGTCGATAGGATACGGTTTGGATGTTTGGTTCCAAACCTTGCCCGTCTTTCTTGTAATCTTTGCGCTGCTCGGGTTTGCGGCTGGGGTGAAGACCATGTTGGGCACTGCTCGCGAAATGGCCGCTAAACAGAACGAAACGTTGAAAGTGGGTACGCCCGCAGTATCTAAGGGAGCCGAAAGTGGCAACTGAAGCAGAAAGCACCGGTTTTGCGATCCATCCGATGGATCAATTCGTAGTTAAGCCTTTGTTTGGACAAAATAATATAGAATGGTACACGGTAACTAACGTAACCATGTGGATGGCAATAGCGGTTTTGGCCATCACAGCCTTATTGGTTTGGGGAACAAGTAAACGCGCCGTAGTGCCGTCGCGCAGTCAGTCTATTGCAGAATTACTTTATGGATTTATCTATAAAATGGTCGAAGATGTAACTGGTCATGAGGGTGTGAAATATTTTCCCTATGTAATGACATTGTTTCTATTCATTCTAACTTCGAACCTATTAGGACTTTTGCCTATGTCCTTTACTACCACCAGCCATGTGGCTGTTACTGTGGTATTGGCGCTGGCGGTTTTCTTGGGCGTGACCATATTGGGCTTTGTTAAAAATGGCATTGGCTTTTTGGGCATGTTCTGGGTGACCTCGGCTCCTGTGGCGGTGCGCCCTGTTTTGGCGGTCATAGAAGTGATTTCTTATTTTGTGCGTCCCGTGTCGCACTCAATTCGTTTGGCAGGTAACTTAATGGCGGGCCACGCTGTGATCAAAGTGATCGCGGGCTTTGCATCATTAGCGGTTGTATCGCCCATTGTTATTGGCGCTGTAACGGCAATCTACGGGCTTGAATTGCTTGTGGCTGTTGTACAGGCTTATGTTTTCACCATTCTGACTTGTGTTTACCTGCGTGACGCCGTTGGCGGTGCGCATCACTAGTTTGATATTTAACTTAACGCACTAGAAATTCTAAAGGAGCTATCTCATGGAAGGCGAAGTCGCACAATTGGCCCTAATGGGCAAATATATCGGCGCAGGTTTGGCCACAATCGGTCTCGGCGGCGCGGGAATTGGTGTTGGCCATATTGCCGGTAACTTTTTGGCTGGGGCATTGCGCAACCCATCAGCCGCACCTGCACAAATGGCAAACTTCTTCGTAGGCGTTGCCTTTGCAGAAGCTTTGGGGATCTTC
>DPZQ01000198.1 GCA_003536295.1 Rhodobacter sp.
GGATGATCAAGAAATCAAAGTATAGTTGTTAAATGGAAGATATGTCGTTTTTGTCGGCCAAGGGGCGTAATCGACTTAAAAGTGTTTGAAAAATCGCTTAGGAATTTCCTTCAGAACCAGGGCTAATTGCGGCCAATTGTTTTTGTTTGCGGATCGGAGACCCTATGCCCAACCCAACTTCAACCCGGCCTGCTCGTGGTGGCGGAGGTGCGACACGCCGCGCTGAGCGTTTGGCTATCAATTTTGATGTGGCTGGAACCATCGTACGCAACATACCAAATTTTGAGATTTTAAACGAAGAGGCGCTAGAAATCATCGAATATAACGCAGAAACGGTGTTAGAAGAAATAGGCGTAAACTTTCTTGAAAACCCCGCAGCCCTTGAGCTTTGGCGTGAAGCTGGTGCAGATATTCGTGGTGAACGTGTGCGTATTCCCCGCGGTTTGGCGCGCAAATTATGCGCAACAGCACCGTCAAATTTCACTCAATGCGCCCGCAACCCTCAGCGTAACGTACAAATCGGGGGCCGCAATCTGGTATTAGCCCCTGTGTACGGCCCCCCGTTTGTACGGGACGTTGAAGGCGGACGGCGTTATGCTACAATGGCTGATTTTTCTAACTTTGTGAAATTGGGTTATATGTCGAAATGGGTACAACATTCAGGTGGTACCGTGTGCGAGCCGACAGATGTGCCCGTGAATAAACGCCACCTAGATATGCTTTTGGCACACATGACCTTGTCAGACAAACCCTATATGGGCTCTGTTACCGAACCGTCGCGGGCCAAAGATTCTGTCGAGATGTCAAAAATTCTATTTGGCGACAGTTTCGTTAACGAAAATGTCGTCATGACCAGCCTGATAAACATCAACTCCCCCCTGACTTTCGATAGCACTATGATGGGCGCACTTGAGGTTTATGCCCGCTCCGGACAAGCGGCGATCATTTCACCCTTTATAGTGGGTGGGGCGATGGCTCCGGTCACAGTTGCGGGCACCTTAACTCAAGTCTTGGCCGAGGTCCTGGCGGGCGTTGCCTATAGTCAGTTGGTTCGTGCGGGGGCTCCGGTGATATTTGGGGCCTTTGTGACCTCAATCGATATGAACTCTGGTGCGCCTACCTTTGGGACACCCGAAGCGTCTCATATCACCTATGGTGCGGGGCAATTGGCGCGGCGTTTGAACCTGCCATACCGTTCAGGCGGTTCCTTTTGCGGGTCAAAGTTACCAGACGCGCAAGCTGCTTATGAAACGGCTAACAGTTTGAATATGGCTCTGTTATCAGGTGTGAACTTTATGCTGCACGCTTGTGGGTGGCTTGAGGGGGGGTTGGTATCATCTTACGAAAAATTTGTGATGGACGCTGATCAACTTGGTACTTTGCACCATATGGCAAAAGGCATTATCATGGATGAAAACGGCCAAGGCATGGCCGCTATCAAAGAAGTGGGGCCTGGGGGGCATTATTTGGGCTGCGAACATACGCAAGCCAATTTCAAAACCGCTTTTTGGCGGTCAGACCTTTTTGACTTTAAGCCTTTTGAGACATGGGACGAAGAGGGCGCTCGTGACACCCAAACATTGGCCAGCACACGCGTTAAAAAAATGCTGGGCGATTACCAAGCACCCACACTTGATGAAGGACTGCGCGAGGCGTTGAACGACTATGTAGCACGCAAAAAAGCGGCCGAGCCTGACGCCTTTATTTAACCCGCTGCGATATTTGGAAGAAAGGCTCAAAAAAACTTGGGCTTTTTTTGTTTGAATAGCCTTGGCGGCCGAGAGCTGTGTCCCGAGCCTGAGGATTATTAACAGTTAGACATGACTTGTCTAAGATATAAGTGATCCAAAAGTTTTTGCGCACACCCTCTAGCTCTTGTTCCATGGTAAAAAGATAGTGTGACAGTTTTTTTTGATAATTCAGTTCATGGACCCGTTTAATTTTCCGTAAATATGGCTGATAGTGGTAGCCTACCAAAGCGAGGCGTGGCGAGCCTTTCTTATCGCCACAACCGAACGTTTAAATAAAGATTTAGAATTGAACCAAATGCGCACCTAAGGCTCGTTATCAATCAGGTAATGAACAGGGCTACCTATGACCGATTCTAAACGATACTTTGCAGCGCCGTCGTTATTTTTTAAAAGGGTTATTACAGACCGAATGGCAATTGGGTTTATCGGAGCGCTTTGGAAGAATAAGGTTTTGAGCATTTTTTTTATAGTTGCATTGCATTATATTGACGATTGCGGAAAAAGTGGCTCCTACTTGGATAAGGTTTAGGTTAGTTGCAATTGGCTCGCCTCTCATCTATTTTAAAATTTTGATGTAAGGAGCCTGATGTTGCGTGATCTCAAACTGCCAAACCAACGCCACCCAGAAAAGGCTCATAAACGTGATAATTTCCAACCTAAAAAACCAGACTGGATCAGGGTTAAGGCCCCAACCTCAGTTGGTTACATCAAAACGCGCGACATTATCCGCGATCAAAAGCTTTTAACTGTTTGCGAAGAGGCCGGCTGCCCCAATATGGGCGAATGCTGGTCACAAGGTCATGCAACCATGATGATAATGGGTGATATTTGCACGCGTGGCTGTACATTTTGTAATGTGGCTACGGGAAAACCTAAATCGCTTGATGAATTTGAACCTGGCCGCGTCGCCCATGCGGTGGCAGAGCTCGGGCTCAGTCATGTAGTAATCACTTCAGTCGACCGCGACGATTTGGTCGATGGTGGGGCCGAACATTTCGCCCAAACCATTCGCGCTTTGCGCCGACGCGCACCAAACACCACCATCGAGATTTTGACTCCCGACTTTTTAAAATGCCCCCCCTCGGCATTGGAAACGGTGGTCGCGGCACGCCCTGATGTGTTCAACCATAATCTGGAAACTGTGCCGAGTCTCTACCCCGAAGTGCGCCCCGGGGCGCGCTATTTTACCAGCTTGCGCCTTTTGCAACGTGTAAAAGAGCTTAACCCAGGCATTTTCACCAAATCAGGCATTATGGTTGGATTGGGCGAAGAACGTCAGGCTGTGGCGCAGGTAATGGATGATATGCGCGCTGCAGATGTTGACTTTTTGACCATTGGTCAATATTTGCAACCCACCCCCAAACATCACCCTGTTGATCGTTTTGTCACTCCAGATGAGTTTAAAGCATATGAAACAGCCGCATATGGCAAGGGTTTTTTGATGGTTTCGGCGACGCCATTAACGCGATCCAGCTATCATGCGGGCGATGATTTTGCGCAGTTGCGAAAAGCGCGGATGGAAAAGTTTTCAGTGAAGAACTAAACGCGTGCCTTGCTTTGCGTGAGTGTCAGTTACAGGGAAAACAGTTAATAGAAGGGCACAAGCAAAGTCCATGCAAATCACAGTTAACAGTGTTATAAACTGATTTAGGTTTTTTGGGCCCAAAAAAGTCCAGACGCAATTGTCGCATATTAATTAAAAATATTTTCTTAGACAAAACTAACCTTTCCGATGAAAGGCAAATTTCGATTACGCTGAGCATAATCAATACCATAGCCTACTACAAACTCATCAGGTATTTCAAATCCAATCCAATCGGCAGTTATATTAACTTCGCGCCGCGACGGCTTGTCTAAAAGTGCACAAACTTTGATGCGGGCAGGTTCTCGTATCTTAAGCAGATGCAAAACATGGCTAAGCGTAAAACCGGTATCAACTATATCTTCCACAACCAGAACATCGCGACCCGCAATTTCTCCTCGTAAATCCTTTAAAATTCTTACTTCGCGGCTAGAGGTGGTGGCGTCACCATAGCTTGAGGCCTCGAGAAAATCCACCTCAACTGGCAGATCAAGTTCTCGCACCAAATCCGCAATGAATATGAAGGATCCGCGCAAAAGCCCGACCACAATCAGCTTATCTGTACCTGAAAAATGGGTAGTGATTTCACGCGCTAGCGTTTCGACGCGTGCCGCAATGGCCTTAGGAGAGATGAGCTGGTCAACTTCATACGCAGGATTTGGCATGGGCCCTCTTGATCTTTGTTAGAATCTAGCCATTGATGCCATGAAATGTTACCCATGGAAAGATCATATGCCAAGCCATTCAGAAACTCGTCTGTTGCCCTATAGGGCCATACAAATGTATGATTTGGTGTCGGATGTTGCCGCTTATCCGCTGTTTTTACCTTGGACGGCGGCAGCGCGCATCCGCTCGGTCACGCCGCGCGATGATGGAACCAAATTGATGGAAGCAGATCTGGTCATATCTTTTAAAGTTTTTCGCGAGAGGTTCGGCTCTCGGGTGATTTTATGGCCAGAGGCGCATAAAATAGACACGCAATATTTAGATGGGCCTTTTAAATATTTAAAAAGCACTTGGGCGTTCAAAGATACAGATCAAGGCTGTATCGTTGATTTCATGGTGGATTTTGAGTTTAAAAATACGCTTATGCAAGGGTTGATCGGCCTTGTCTTTTACGAGGCGATGCAGCGCGTTGTGCGGGCGTTTGAGGCCCGCGCCAACACGCTTTATGGGCCAGATCAGCTGGTTAAATCATAGGCGCGCTCGCCGTGCCATGACAGATCAAGACCTGTTTCCTCCGCCTCAGGGGTGACACGCATCGGAACAATGGCTTTGACCAGATAGATCAGCACTAGTGTGACCCCTACCGTCCAAAGTCCCACAATAGCCAAGCTACCAAGCTGCGCCACATAGCTGCCATAGCCAAAGACCGCCACCATCAGTGTACCTAAAATTCCTCCCAAACCATGCACAGCAAACACGTCAAGCGTGTCGTCGACCTTAAGCTTATTCTTGATCAACAAGACCGCCTCTTGGCACAATACACCAGCAATAGCGCCTAAAATCAAAGCCTCAACCGGGGTAACATAGCCGCTGACGGGGGTGATGGTGGCCAGACCGGCGATTGTGCCCGTCACAGTCCCCACAAGGGATGAGCGGCCAAATTTTACCCGCTCCCATATAGCCCAGCTTAAGGATGCGGCTGCTGCCGACAGATGCGTGACAGTAATTGCCATCGCCGCTTGCCCCGTAGCCGCCAGTGCCGAGCCGCCGTTAAAGCCAAACCAACCCACCCACAACATAGCAGCGCCCACCATCACCATGCCAGGATTGTGGGGTGGGATATTGGTTTTGCGCCGTGGGCCCAATATCATCGCCAAAATCAACGCGGCCAAACCCGCAGTTTCATGCACCACTATGCCACCCGCAAAGTCGCGCACGCCCAGGGTGCCGAAAATCCCACCATCCGACAAAAAGCCGCCGCCCCAAATCCAATGGGCAACAGGCGCATAGCAGACCATCATCCATAGACCCGAGAAAATCAAAACAAAGGCAAAGCCGATACGCTCGACATATGCGCCAACGATTAAGGCAGGTGTGATGATGGCAAAGGTCATTTGAAAGGCGAAAAACAACACCTCGGGCAGGGTGCCCGTTAGACTATCAGCGGTCACGCCCCTTAAAAACACTTTCGAAAGTCCACCCCAAAAGGTGCCTTCGCCGCCAAAGGCAATCGCATAGCCAAAGGCTAACCAAAGTATACTCATTAAACAGGCAATGGAAAAGCATTGCATGAAAACACTTAAAACATTTCGGGCGCGCACCAAGCCGCCATAAAAAAGCGCCAAACCTGGCAATGTCATAAATAAAACCAGTGCGGTTGCGATCAGAATAAAACTTGTGTCTGCGCCGTTCATAATACCCTCATTTTTAATTTTCCTACGGATAAACTATTACGGAGCGCAGAAAATGGGCATGGGTGAATTCAGCTGCCTCATTTAACAGCTTTTTCAAAAATGATTAAAATTTGGGCTTATAAGTCAGAAAATGCTCCAAATAGGGCATTGGAAAAACTTAAAGACTAGCTGCTAGTAGCAAAGATAGCGCGTGATCTGTGGCCGCTTGGCGCACTCGGTCGCGACCAAGTGCGCCAAATTCAACTGTTTCCATCCGAATATCGCCTGCGACATAAAGGCCAAAACAAACGCGGCCTTCGGGTTTATGCTCGGACCCGCCGGGCCCTGCGATGCCTGTAACCGATATGCAAAGGGTGGCCCCCGTGCGGTTTGCCGCGCCCACCGCCATCTGAGCCGCAGCTTCTAGTGAGACGGCTCCGTGCTCTAAAAGTACCTCCGAAGTCACACCAATAAGCGATATTTTCATATTATTAGAATATGTTATAAATCCACCTTCAACAACGTCTGAAGCCCCAGCTACCGCCGTTAATGCAGCCATAACCATGCCACCCGTACAGCTTTCGGCGGTTGCAATGCGCCAGCCTTTGGCGCGGGACTGGCGCAATATTTGGGCGACATCGCTCACATCAAGACCCCGTGCGTGAAGGCGGCGCTGACCATGACCGCGAAGCCCGCAAACAGCCCCGCCCAAAGATCATCGAGCATGATCCCAGCCGCGTCATGACGTTGATCGGCCCGCCCAACCAGCCAAGGTTTCCAAATATCAAACAGACGAAAGAAAAAAAATGCTCCCACCCAAGCGGGATAGGCGACAAAGGCCCAATCCTGCAGATCACGTATATAAAAGGCCGCAGCTGGGAACAAAAGGGCCAGCCACTGGCCTGCAACCTCATCAATCACGAATTCAGACGGGTCTTGATTTTCTTGACCCTTAAGCGCCGTGCGACAGGCCCAAAACCCCAGCGTCGTTACACCTAAAAAGGCAGCGACCAAGATGAAAAAGCCAAGATAGTAATCAATCATCAACCCCAAAATTAACCCCACCAAAGAGCCCCATGTGCCGGGGGCTGGGCGCAAATAGCCGACGCCAAACCATGTTGCTAAAAGCCGGCTCATAGCGCAACCAACAGCGCCGAGGCTTGCGCCGCGATACCCTCTTTTCGGCCAGTAAAGCCCAAGCCCTCGGACGTGGTCGCCTTGACCGAGACCTGATCAACCCCCAGTATCAAAATTTGCGCTAAACGGGTGCGCATTGTCAGTTGGTGCAAGGCTATTTTAGGGGCCTCGCAAATTAAAGTCACATCTATATTGCTGATTTTAAAGCCCATCTCGGTTACAGATGCCCCCGCATGACGCAAAAAAATATCCGACGCCACCCCACGCCACTGTGGATCAGAGGGGGGGAAATGGGTGCCAATATCGCCCAAAGCCAATGCCCCATAAAGTGCATCAGTCAGCGCGTGCATACCCACATCCGCATCGGAATGGCCCAGCAGACCTTGCGAAAACGGCAATTTCACCCCGCATAAAAAAAGGTGGTCTCCTGGACAAAAAGCATGCACATCATAGCCGTTTCCGATGCGTATTGTCATGATTTATATCCGTTCAAAATGGTTAAGGCTCGGGCAAAGTCGTTGGGTTCGGTGATTTTAATATTATTATGCTCGCCTTCGATGATTTTTACCGCCACACCGGCTCGACGCGCCACTTCGACATCATCTGCGGCAGGCGTGCTAAGCTGTGCGTAGGCAGAAAGGATTACCTCAAAATCAAAGGCTTGCGGAGTTTGTGCTAAATACAACCCATCACGTGGGGTCGCCTCTAGCACGAAGCCCGAGCCCCCACGCCACAAAGCGTCTGTGACGCGCAGGGCGGGCGCTGCGGCTAGATTGGTTTTAAGGGCCACGCACAAAGCGTCAATCAAGGCGCTTGTGACAAAGGGGCGCGCGCCGTCATGGATCAATACAACCTTAACGCCCAAACCCTGCAAGGCCCCAAGACCTGCCTGCACCGAGGCGCTGCGTGTCTCTCCCCCATGCACCACCAAAAGCCCCTTTTGCAAATTTTGAACGAAAATGTGATCATCTGGATGCGTGACCACAACAAAAGGGCCAAGTGCTGGGTGCTCTGAAAAAGCCTGAAGTGTGCGTTCTAATACCGTGCATCCGCCTAGCATTTGCCATTGTTTTGGCACAGGACCTTTGGCCCGCGTGCCGCGCCCAGCGGCCAGAATGATGACGGCTGTGCTCATATCATGCCCTTCTTTCGGCACTTTTATAAGAAAGCGGCTCTTAAGGCAATTCCCGCTTTGCAGATGGGGTACAGTTTTAAAACGCGATATTTTTGCGAGTATTTATGCCTAAATTTTAAGCATTGTATATTTTTGAGGCATTTTTACGCGTATCTCTATGTTCAAGTCCCCAATTTAACGCTAGAAAATGAGTATGACATCGCAAGGCACACTCACAACATCTGCCCCTCTTGGTTTAAGAAACGGTGTTTTTCTGGCCCCTTTGGCTGGCATTACGGATTTACCATTTCGCAGATTGGTGTCGCGCTTTGGGGCAGGCCTGGTCGTCTCCGAGATGGTCGCCTCGCAAGAGGTGGTGCAAGCCCGCCCTTTGGCGCGTGCGCGGGCCGAGCTTGGCTTTGGGCAAGGGGCTACATCTGTACAGCTTGCAGGGCGCGAAGCCTATTGGATGGCCGAAGCCGCACGGTACGTCGAAGCGCATGGGGCTCAGATCATAGATATTAATATGGGATGTCCT
>DPZQ01000202.1 GCA_003536295.1 Rhodobacter sp.
GAGCGATCAAGTTGGTGGGCTTTGTGAACTCAACAGCCGATTTCATCGAGCAACCCAAAGTCATCAATGGTGCTTCGGACTTTTTAGTTGATGTAATGGGTGATGCTGGCCGTCACGCACGCTCGGCCGTGTCCGCCGCAAGTCTGCCCTTGGGCGTGGCAGTTGAAATCGAAGGAATGTTTGAGCTACATTCATGAGCCATGGACCTGCCCTGCCTGCCCCATTTCTAACTGCCCCTTTAGCCCATCGGGGCTTACATCAAAAATTTTCGGGCTGCGTTGAAAATAGCCTAAGCGCCATAAAAGCTGCGATCGATGCCGGCTATAGCGTTGAAATTGATGTACAAATGTCAAGGGATGGGCAGGCCATCGTGTTTCATGACGACCGGCTTGAGCGGCTAACCAACCTGGGGGGGCGGGTGTTCGATTATGACGCGGGCCAACTGTTGGGTCTTCGTTTGCGCGGCAGCCCCGATCACATCGCAACCTTGCCCCAGGCTTTAACGCTCATTGCGGGGCAGGTTTCGCTATTGATCGAGATAAAAGATCAAACGGGAGTTCTGGGACCTAGCGATGGTCGCCTTGAGCACGCAGTTTATGAAGCTTTGCGCAACTATCAAGGGCCCGTGGCCCTTATGTCTTTCAATCCCCATGCGGTTTCTCACATGGCCAAGCTTTGCCCCCAAATTCCGCGTGGCCTAACCACCGATAGTTTTTCGCCGGATGAGTGGCCAGGGGTGCCAAAGGCGCGTGCGGATCACTTGCGACAGATAGCAGATTATCACGACTGCAGCGCTTCGTTTATCAGCCATCACTGGACTGACCTTGCCGCACCGCCCGTTGAAAAAATTCGTGCGTCTGGCGGAAAAATTCTTTGTTGGACAATCCGCAACCGGTCCGAAGCAACAGCAGTGATAGGCCTGGCAGATAATATCACTTTTGAAAATTACCGCCCCTCGGTGTCTAAATGAGTGACATGCCCGAAATGGCGACCCCAAAGGTTGAGGTTGCCCTACATTCAGGGCTTTCGGAGCTTTCAGCCCAAGAGTGGGATCTTTTAGCCTGCCCTGAGGCGGCCAATGGTCGCCCCATCGACCCTTTTACCACTCATCGGTTTTTCAATGCGCTTGAAACCTCCGGTTCTATTGGGGATAAAACAGGTTGGCAACTACACCCCCTGAGCGCCACGCTGAACGGCGAAGTGATCGGCATCATGCCTCTATTTGTGAAGCTACACTCGCAAGGTGAATATATTTTTGACCATAACTGGGCCCAAGCCTATGAGCGCGCTGGTGGGCAGTATTACCCCAAGCTGCAATGCGCCGTGCCATTTACCCCTGCCACAGGGCGCCGCTTTCTCACTAAGGCAGCTCATGACCCCACCGCCCGAGTGGCCCTGATTGAGGGGGCGCAGAAGATTGCCCAACAAAATGGACTTTCCTCCCTGCACGTCACCTTTTGTACAAAGGATGAGGCGCTTTGCCCCCTAAATGCAAAATTGGGTTTGATGGTACGAATTACGCAGCAATTTCATTGGCAAAATGCGAATTATTTAGATTTTGAAGCGTTTTTGACCACACTGTCGTCACGTAAACGAAAAGCCATCCGCAAAGAGCGCGCAACCGCCCAAGCCTTTGGTGGCACCATCTCGTGCTTGACGGGTGACGACATCAAACCCCACCATTGGGATGCATTTTGGCTATTTTATCAAGACACAGGTGCACGGAAATGGGGTACCCCCTATCTGACCCGAGCATGCTTTGACGCTTTCCACGCGACCATGCGCGATGATATTTTATTGGTTTTAGCCTTTGAAGGCGACAGGCCTATTGCTGGGGCGTTAAACTTCATTGGCCGCAACACGCTTTACGGCCGCTATTGGGGAGCGATTGAAAATCACCCCTGTTTACATTTTGAAGTTTGTTACTATCAAGCCATCGAATGGGCTATCGCTCAGGGCCTAAAAGCAGTTGAGGCCGGCGCACAGGGCGAGCACAAATTAGCCCGAGGTTATTTACCAAGAGCCGTGCATTCGCTTCACTGGATGCAAGACCCCGGCTTTCAGGTCGCTGTAAACCAATATTTAGAAGCCGAACGTCGCGCAATTGACGAAGAAATAACCATTTTAACTAGCTACGGCCCCTTTCGGAAAGACCACTCAGATCCGAATGCAGAGCAAGATTAGTCAAAAATAAGCCCTAAGACCCAAGGTGAAGAAATCTGCTTTGTCGCGCTTGCGTGAACCCCAGCTGAGACGCTATCAACCGTTCGGGAACGGGGGACCTGCCCTCGATGGTCGCTTGCAAAGTTATCAGAAAAAATCGCCCCGGAAGAAACCAGGGCCAAATGTCAGTCGACAGAAATGCCTGGGCTTACGCCCAATTATTTATGAAATAGTACAACAACACGTGCCGTTACAGCCCAGACCTATAAAATACCAATCAACGATGACAATAAAAAACTCGGTTAACAGGCAGGAGTTTCTGGAAAATACCGCCCGGCAAACAATTAATATAGCAGATCTGAGCCGAGCCCTGCTGGCCTCAGCATCTCCTTCACCAAAATCCAATATCCACCCTATTTTGCGCGCTGTTTGACATTGGCGCATAAATTCGTGCGAAGTTAATAAAGAAAGTTGCTTTTATTTGATTTTGAACTTGTCGAACCGCAACTGCGCAGATAAACCCGCCAGTGGAGCTGTGGCCGAGTGGTCGAAGGCACACCCCTGCTAAGGGTGCAGGCGGGGAACCGTCTCGAGGGTTCGAATCCCTCTCTGTCCGCCACTTACCCTACCTGCCACGACTGCCGAACCTCCCAAGTCATTGTTAACGCTCATACTTTATAACTTCGCGTCTTTTCGCATGGAGTGAGTGTTGACCA
>DPZQ01000201.1 GCA_003536295.1 Rhodobacter sp.
GATCAATTTTATAAGGACGTGCAAAAAATGGGTGGCGGCCGTTGGGATACGTCGTCACTGTTAAAACGGCTAAACAAAGAATAATTCTATGAGCGCAGCCCCTACACCCTCTGTAAAAACCTTTGACTACATTATCGCAGGCGGTGGTTCTGCGGGCTGTGTTTTGGCCAATCGACTTTCGGATAACCCTAACAATAGGGTTTTGCTGCTTGAGGCGGGACAAAATGACAATTGGATATGGTTTCATATTCCAGCGGGCTATCTTTTTGCCATTGGTAATAAGCGCGCGGATTGGTGTTTTCAAACCACCCCACAAGAAGGGTTGAACAACCGCGTTATAGCCTATCCGCGCGGGCGAGTTTTGGGTGGCTCCTCTGCGATTAATGGCATGATCTATATGCGTGGTCAGGCCCAAGATTATGACAATTGGCGGCAACTGGGCCTAAATGGCTGGGGCTGGGACGATGTATTGCCTGTGTTCAAAAAGCATGAGGATCATTTTCTTGGGGCCAGTGATATGCACGGAGCGGGCGGCGAATGGCGGGTCGAAGCGCCTCGTATTTCGTGGCAGGTGCTTGATCGTTATCGCGAAGCGGCCGCACAGTATGGTATTGCAAAAATTGATGACTTTAATCTTGGTGATAATGCAGGTTCGAGCTATTTTCAGGTTAATCAACGGCGTGGTTTACGATGGTCGGCGGCGAAGGGCTTTTTAAAGCCCGTCATGCACCGCCCCAATTTACGCGTTGAGATGGGCTGTCTGGTCGATAAGGTTGTGATCACCGACGGGGTCGCTACCGGGGTTGAGTGGTTGCAAAACGACGAACGCCACCATGCGAGCGCGGCGCGCGAAGTGGTGCTGACGGCAGGGGCTGTGGGCTCGGTTCAGATTTTGATGCGCTCGGGCATTGGGGATGCAAAGGAGCTTTCAAAGCTTGGCATCGCGCCCAAGATCAACCTGCCCGGCGTAGGGCATAATTTGCAAGACCATCTGCAACTGCGCCTTATTTATAAGGTCAAAGGCATTAAAACTTTAAATGAAACTTACCGTAATATTTTTAAGCGCGCGTTAATGGGGGTGAACTATGTTGTGGCGCGTCGTGGCCCTTTGACGATGGCCCCGTCGCAATTGGGGATGTTTGCGCGCTCGGGCGCGGATGTTGATCGGGCAGATCTGCAATTTCACGTACAACCACTATCCCTCGGGAAATTTGGTGAGGCGCTACATCCGTTTCGCGCGCTGACCGCCTCGGTGTGTAATCTTCGCCCTGAAAGTCGTGGCCAGATTACGATTGCGAACGCCGATCCTATCAGCGCACCCGTTATTGCGCCTAACTACCTGTCAGCCCCGCGCGACCGCACCATTGCCGCGCGGGCTATGCGAATGGCGCGGGCTATTGTCAAAGGCCAAGCCTTGGCCCCCTTTGAACCAGAAGAGTTTTTGCCTGGTCCCTTTGTTGACGATACAGACGCGGCCTTGATCAAAGCGGCGGGCGACATTGGCACCACAATTTTTCACCCCGTAGGCACCGCCAAAATGGGCCTGCCATCAGACCCGATGGCAGTGGTAGACGATCAGTGCCGCGTTTTTGGCCTAAGTGGATTGCGGGTAGCTGATGCCTCTGTCATGCCTTTTATTATCTCTGGCAACACAAACTCACCAACCTTAATGATTGCCGAAAAGGTTGCTGGTCTTATTTGTCAAAAATAGTGTGATATTTTAAGCACACCACCTTTGATGCCCTGAGACAAAAAGCCGCACAATTTATTGATATTGTAGTTGTTTTGTGTTTAAAATCAAATGGTTGTCTGATTTTTAGACAAAATGATCGAATTATGTATAAATTTTAAAAGTTTGTGCCATATTTTGTGTGCGGTGAATACGCCGCTACAATATAGGAGGAATATTCCATGGAAAAAACCAAAGGTGTCGTCAAGTCACTTACCGAGATTGCAATAGCACTATTGTCTCTTGCCATCGTAGCATCATTGCTTGTTGGTCCGTCAAACATGTCATTCTTGGGTGACGTTGTGGGCAACATTACTGATCTAGTTCGTAGTCTTGGCAGCGCTGGCTTGGCCGGTTTGATCTCCCTAGGCATCATTCTTGCCTTGGTAGATCGTTAATATCACTCACTGAAATGCCTTATCCAATAGGATGACCGAATGACTAAGTTTACAGATACTATAAATGTAATTTTAACCTTGTTTTACAAGGTTGCCGAAATTGCGATGTTGTTTGTGGGACTGGTGGTTTTGGTCTATATCCTGTTGGGTAAGGATGCTGGACCCTATGCAATTAGTGTGGTTGCCAATATCTCCTTGTTTATAGGGGCGATTGGAACGCAAACTTTGGTGGCTTTGGCGCTGGTTTTTGTAGGCTATTCATATTTCACTAGTAAAAAGAAAAAGTAAAGCGTCTGATTTCTGTGAAACTGGACGCAAGCGGCCAAAAAATTGAAGGCGTCGATCTTGTGGTTGAGTAGTTATGAGTGACATAGTTGCCCCAAAGGGAACAAAATGCCATCACTGATGATCCAAGGCGCAGGTTCTAATGTCGGCAAGTCACTCCTGGTGGCAGGACTTTGTCGTGCTGCTAAATTGCGTGGCCTGTCTGTAGCCCCTTTTAAGCCACAAAATATGTCAAACAATGCAGCCGTGACGCATGATGGTGGCGAAATTGGCCGGGCTCAGGCTCTGCAAGCCATGGCTGCAGGCATTCTGCCGATGATCGACATGAATCCTGTGCTACTTAAGCCAGAGTCTGAAACTGGTGCGCAGGTTATCGTTCAAGGTCAACGGGTTGCCACCGTGCGCGCGCGAGATTATGCAGCCCTTAAGCCGAAGCTCTTGTCTCCAGTCTTGGAAAGCTTTCACCGTTTGCGGGCCCGCTATGATGTCATATTGGTCGAAGGGGCGGGCAGCCCAGCCGAGGTGAACCTGCGCGCGGGTGATATTGCTAATATGGGCTTTG
>DPZQ01000211.1 GCA_003536295.1 Rhodobacter sp.
GCTTTGCAGGTTCAGCGCTGTTCACCAAACTTTTGACTCGCGGTCAAACAATCATATGTATCATGTTTTGGTTGACGCTGATGCAGCTTTGTTTTGGCATTATTTGTGCTGGCTATGATGGGGATATTGCGTTGCCTTCGGCCACGACCTTGCCTTGGCTTGGGTTGATCGGCTGTGCGGGGCTTCTGGCGCATTTTTGTTTGACCAAGGCGCTGTCTATCGCGCCTGCAGTCGTGGTTCTTCCAATTGATTTTATCAGACTGCCGCTTGTCGCCTTGATAGGTGCGCTTTTTTACGCAGAGAAGGTGGGGCTTTCGGTCTATATCGGGGCTTTTATCATCTTTTCGGCCAATTATGCCAATATCTGGTTTGAAAGCCGCAAACAGGCGTAGGCGTAAATGAAATTAGGTATTTTCTTTTTGATGCTAGGCTACGGGCTTAGCCAATTTTACCGCAGTTTTTTGGCGGTTTTAAGCCCTGCCTTGGCCGAAGATCTGGGGGCATCAGCAGCAGATCTGTCTTATGCGTCGGGGATTTGGTTTTTGGTCTTTGCGGCGGCGCAATTACCCATAGGCGTTGCGCTTGATCGTTATGGACCACGTTGGATCAGTGTTATTTTAGTTGCCATCGGCGGCGGCGGCGGTGGGGTTATGATGGCTTTGGCCCATACGCCCAAAGATATAACCCTTGCGATGGCTTTTTTGGGGTTGGGGGGCGCGCCTGTTTTGATGGCGGCCTATTTTATTTTTGCGCGGGCCTATCCAGCGGCGCTTTTCTCGACTCTTGCTGGTGTCATTATTGGGGTGGGGTGTTTTGGAAATTTGGCAGGATCGGCGCCTTTGGCCTTTGTGGTTGCTCAAGTAGGATGGCGGGCCGCGATGGGTGGTGTAGCTTTAATGGCGATTGGGGTCGCTGTGGCTTTAGCCTTTGCACTTTCAAACCAGAACCCCACACCAAAACCGGTGGGGCAGGCTCTAGGATCGGCGGGTTTGCTTAGCCTATTTAGAAATAAGCAGGTTTTGCTTATTTTGCCGATGATAATAGTAAATTATGCCCCCAACGCAGCGGTGCGCGGTCTTTGGGCAGGGCCATATTTGGCTGATGTATTTGGTATGGATGCGCAGATGATTGGGAACGTCACAATGGGCATGGCGCTGACAATGGCGGTGGCCTGTTTCGCCTTTGGTCCGCTTGAGCGTTTGATAGGCTCAAAAAAGATACTTATTTTGGGGGCAAATACTATCGGCGTTTTGGCCTGCGCGGTGCTTTGGGCTTGGCCTGACAGCGCGTGGCAAATTTCGGCGCTGGCCTTGGCCGCGTTGGGGTTTTTTTGTTCGACCTATCCGGTCATCATGGCACATGGACAACGGTTGGTGCCTGCACATCTCACAGGCCGGGGGATCACGCTTTTCAATTTTTTTTGCATTGGTGGTGTGGGATTGATGCAATTTGCCACGGGAAAAATGGCTGCTATGATGCCCGCAGTCTTTTTAGGCACGCCTGACTTTTATGCGATGATCTTTGCCAGCTTTGGATTGGTTTTGGCGGTGGGCACTGTGATTTACGCTTTCGCGTTAGATCCTAAAACGTCTTAAAACCCGCCCACGCGATATTCGGCCAAACGATCTTGAATGCGGCGCAAGTGATAATGACCTTCGGCTGCTAAAAGGCCCAAGCGTCCGTAAACAGGCGCTTTTTTGATTGCGTCAAAACTTGCGATCTCGCTTTGTAGACCGCAAAGATGTTGCGCTAAGACCCGCCCTGCCACAAATCCTGTGTTCATGCCGTGCCCGCCAAAGCCCGCTAAAGCAAAGCTGCGCGGCCCCAAAGCGCCTACATAGGGCATGAAGTGGCGAGCATACGCCATGTTGCCCGACCAAGCAAAATCAAAGCCGATTTCTTGGCTTTGCATGGCCTGTGCAAGATCAGGCAGATGCGCTTTGATATCGGCCAGAGCGGTGCGAGCGATGGTTTCAGAGCTTGGCTTTGATACTGCAGAAATGCCCATACCCCACAAAAGCCGCCCGTCTGGTAGACGACGAAAATAATTTCCTGCGCGCCGATCATCGCCCAGTGCCAAATGAGTGGGGATATGCTCGTCTAAAAGAGTGCTCATCGGCGCGGTCACAGAGATGAAGGTTCGGATTGGTAATAAAAAACGCGAGAGCATCGGGGGCTTGGTATCTCCGTAACCTCCCGTTGCCCAAATGATATTCAGTGCGCGAAATCTGTGTTCTGTCGGACCCAGGGTGACATTTACATAACCTGCCTTAGGGCTAAGGCTGCATTGCGCCTCATGTCCTTCAATCAATGTGACGCCGGCGGCCATACAATCTTGCGCCAACAATCTCATAAAGTTGAGTGGGTGAAAATGAAAACCCACTGGGTCAATATGGCCCGCCAGATAGCGGGGTCCTTTGATGAAACGCGACAGGTCTTTGGCTTTAAGCTCGTGCCCCTCTGGGGCGGAAAGGGTCAGGTTCAAAATTCCTGCCTTTGCCATTGCCGCGTGATAGGCGGGGCTAAAGGCGCGGGCGCGCATCGCGTCGCGTCCCTCAATAGCAAGCGCTTCAAGCACTTGCGCGTGGCGTGGCCCCACGTCGTTGATCAGGCGGCTTTCAGGGGCAGCCCATCCAGCCGAACAAAAGCCACCGTTACGCCCAGAGGCGCCGGTGGCTATTTCCTTGCTTTCGATGACAATGACTTTTGCTCCCAGCTCGGCCAAATGCAATGCTGCAGATAGGCCCGCAAGGCCCGCCCCCATGATTGCCACATCATAATCGGCGCTTATTGCGCCAAGATCATGGGTTTGGGGGGCGGTGATGCCTGTAGCCTCGTACCAAGTGCCATACCATTTCACGCGGGGCGTTTTAATCTTCTGCATGTCCGCGCGATTTATTGACAACACGGTCAAGTGCCTTGATCCCCGAAGCCGCAATCAGCGTCAGTAAAACATAGACCAAAGCCGCCGAGTTGAAGGGCTCAAAGGCCAAGAAACTTTGCGCTTGGAATTCGCGCATACGTTGGGTCAAATCGCGTACAGACAAGATCGAGACCAGCGACGTATCCTTGAGCATAGCAATGAATTCATTACCCAAAGCGGGTAAGACAATCGCAATCGCTTGGGGTACTACTATAAATCTCGCCACATGCCACTCACGCAGCCCCATTGTGCGGGCCGCCTCTATTTGGCCTTTGGGAATTGCTTCGATTCCAGCTCGAAAAATCTCAGCCATATATGCTGAATAGCCGATGGCAATGGCAATAATACCTCGCGTCATCATTTGTAGATCTAAATAGCCGTTTGATGCTGATTTAAGCGCCCCTGCTAACGGTAGGCCGACATAAAGAATGATCACGAGCATGGGAATACCGCGTATAGTGTCGACAAAGAAATTTGCAAATACCACCAAAGGATGGGTTGTCGTTATAGCGCCAACTACTCCCAATAAAACGAATAAAACCCCTCCGACGAAGGCAATGGTAGCTGCGGTTTTATCGGCTGGGGGCAGGTATGTCTTTTCCCAAATTAATGGCAGGTCACCAGCCAATTCGGGGGGCAAGACTGCCGCGGTAATACGACCGGACTTCAAAAGCTGTGTGGCAGTGTTATTGTCTTGCAGGGAGCGCACCTTAAAGGGCTGATCGGGCACAATCTCAAGGAACTCGCCGTAGCGCACCGTATCGATCAGCGAAGATGGCGTTCCTGCAACGATGCCTATGGGCCCCTCAAGAGAGCCTACTAGTACAGCCCGCTCATGGGGCTTGTTGGCTAAATAGACACCCGTGCCAATCATCAAAACACCAGTCACTATAAACGCTTTGATCATCATCTCAGACGGGGCGAGCTTGCCTAAATAGGCCCAAAGCAAGCCCAAGATTGATGCGCCCAAATAGGCGAAAACCGCAGCGCGGAGAGTGACCATTAGGCCTACGGCAAAGCCCGCATAGCCCAGCATGATGATATAAAAGAAAAAAGCGAATTGCGCCAAAATAAGCAGAGATAAAAAAACGAAGCCGCGCCCACCGTGAAGCACGCGCAAAGGTGTCAGCGCCAGGGCCGCGCAAAGCGCACTAAAGGCCGCGCCATAGGTCAGGGCTTGGCTTATTTTGCTGAGGAAATAAACGTCATACCCCTCGGAGAGGGTGAAAGATTGATCGACAATCACGATCCATTCGGTCGTGCGCGGATCAAAACTATTGACCACCAAGGAAATCAGATACGGCTGCACGTAGGCGCTGTTCGCCAAATATAAAAGGGCAAAGGCCTGTAGGGCAAAGGCGATCAAACCACGCTGACGGCATTTTCTAGCAAAATCAATGTCTTGATCGATACCCGATGATTTCATCAGCTGCAACGCGCCCCAAAAGCCAATTCCCGCGGTCACCGCAAAAAGCGTAAATGACCCCAAAAGTTGCGGCGCGTTGTCTTCGATGCCCAAAACTGCCCGGAGCGCTGCGCCATAATTGCGCGCGGTTAGAAGAGCATAAATAATAAAGGGTGAAATGGCCATGAACACCAGATTACTGGCGCGCATATTTCTAAGCCAAAGATAAACAGACGTCATTGGGCACTTTCAAAAAAATGGCCAAAGGGTATAAGCCCTTTGGCCAGTCCATCTTATTTAGGCCACCATTTTAGAACCAATTGGTTCAAAGTGCCATCGGCTTTGATCGCTGCAAGACCTTCATTGAAAGCATCTTGTATGCCGTCCCCTTCTTGGAACACAAGTCCAAGTGGGTCTGAGGACAGACCAGTGATTTCAACGGCCAACTCTCCCGCGAACTCTTGCTCGTAAGCCGCAGCAGACGTTGAGTCGATGATCACACCGTCCGCATCGCCGTTGCGCACAGCAACGACGGCGTTGTTGAAGCTGTCAAATAGTTGCAGGTTGTCTCGGCCAACCAGTTCTTCGCCCAATTGAGCGTTGGTTGTGCCATTTTGCGACGCCAAGCGTAATGCGCCTGATTTAAAATCGTCGATTGTTTTGCCTGCATCTTCGACACGCATCAAAACGCCTTGCTGAACCACGATATAAGGGTCAGAGAAGTCTACGATTTTGTCGCGCTCTTCCGTGATCGAAACGCCTGATACGACCATATCAAACTGACCATCGGCAAGCGCCGCAAAAATGCCGTCCCAAGCTGTGGTCACCCAGTTGGCCGAGCAGTTTATTTTTTCACAAATAGCGGCTACGACGTCAACGTCAAAACCTTTGACCACGCCATCTTCGATGAATTCATGTGGTGGATAGGTTGTGTCTGATCCGATGTTCAACACACGGCCAGCTAGATCGGCGGCAAAGCTCGGCATGGCCATGGATGTGGCCAAAAGAGCGCCAAGAAGTATTTTTTTCATTTACAAACTCCTGTTGGTTAGATGGCCTTGCAGCCATCGGTGTTACTACATTGGTTAAGCATTGAGGTGTGGTCAAGGACTGCCTCCATGTCAGGGGCATTAAACTATGTTTTAGTCACAATTTACCCTTTGGTCTTTGCTCTTTCCGGGTGGAAGCCTAAGGTTTGAAAAATTAAAAGTGATTCTTGCAGGTACTAAATGAACAGAACGATTCTTTCCCACGATAATCTTCACCCGACCATAAAAGACAAAGTGGCAGGCTTTCATCACGCTACTATAGCCGAGCTGCGAGATGCCGTGGCCCAGCACCGTATCGTGGTGGTGGGCATGCGCTATAATGACGCCGTATGGAAAGCGCGCAAAGTGCTAACCAAAGCGGGTTTGGATTTTCATTATTTGGAATATGGCAGCTATACGTCACAATGGCGCAGGCGGCTGGCTCTTAAAATGTGGTCAGGTTGGCCGACTTTTCCAATGGTTTTTGTAGATCAAGCCTTGATTGGCGGGGCCAGTGATCTAGTAGCCTTATTGAATGCGGGCCAGATCACCCTGCAAAAAAAATAAGCTGACTAAACATGCCTAAGATTAAGCCCATTATTTTTGATTGGGCGGGAACAGTGATCGATTTTGGATCTTTTGGTCCGGTGGTGTCATTTGTTTGCGCCTTTGCGTAGTTTGGCATCACGTCAACGGGTGATCATGCCCGGGTAGCGATGGGCCAACTCAAATGGGCCTATATTCGGACGATGCTAGCAATACCGAAAATTGAGGTCGTTTGGTGTGGCAAATATGGTCGTTCGCCGACATAAGCCTATATTGACGCCGTTTAATTGTATGTTTGTGCCCTTAAATGAAGCGATAGTGACTGATTATGCCCAATAGGTTCCGGGGGCAGCGCAGACCATGGCGTTGCCAAGGGGGCGAGATGTTAAAATCAGGTCGACCACGGGGTATATACGCTCAATGATCACGCGGCTATTGCCGTTTGCTACCGCACAAGGCTTTGTGCCGCTCAATTTGATTTGAGGGGATGATCTGTCTGGAACAAAGCTAGGCCCCTTGGGCATGCATCAATGCTTTGTTGATTTAGCGGTTTATTCACCACACTCTTTTGTGAAAGTTGATGACACCGCGCCTGGCGTTGCGGAAGGAGAGGCGACGGCTGCGATCACGGTAGGTGTGGCGACGTCAGGAAATTTTGTTGGCCATACGGTGGAAAGTCTGGCCGCCTTGCCGTAGGGCGCCCACCAAG
>DPZQ01000153.1 GCA_003536295.1 Rhodobacter sp.
AAATGCCCTCAAACGCGATCAATGACCCCAATAATTTGTTGATCCAAAATCAAGATGGCACCTTTAGTGAAATGGGCCAGATCGCAAAAATCGACACGACCCATCGGTCACGTGGAGCGGGGATGGCTGATCTTAATCTTGATGGTCTTTTGGATTTGGTTGTGGTCAACCGCCGCGCCCCGATGGAAATTTGGCAAAACACCACCCAAGTCTCGGGGCATTTTTTATCGCTTTTACTGCAGCAGGACGACCCTAATAGTCAAGCAATCGGTGCCTTTATCGAAGTCGACGTCCCTAATTTAAAGTTGCAAACCAACGAACTTATCATTGGCGGTGGCCATGTCTCAGGACAAGCGGGGCCTGCACATTTCGGCTTAGGCCAGGCCAAGAACGCCAAACTGCGGGTTATTTGGCCTGATCACTCTCACTCAGAATGGGTTGAGGTTGATGCCGATCAACATCTCATTCTATCCCCATCAGCCCTGCCTCAAGGGACAAAGCTGACTATCATCCCTTTTTAAGCCCCCTTTAAAGCACACGGCGGACCCTTTTATGCTTAGACTTAAAAAACCAGCATCCTCCCCCTTTCACGACACATCAATGGCACTGATATTAACTTTTTTGGGGGCTGCGGCCTGCCCCAGCACTGCTCTCGCCTTTGAAAAAGCGCTGCTTCCGGCCCCTATACAAGATGTAGATTATCTACCCGCCACCAAGGCCGAAGTGGCACTAGGTCAGCTTTTATTTTGGGATAAGATTTTATCTGGCAATCAATCTATTAGTTGCGGCACCTGTCACCATCCGCGTTTTGGCACTGGTGATGGGCTCTCGCTTGGGTTTGGTGATGGCGGTATCGGGCTTGGGGCCGAGCGAGTGGCCGATCCCGAAAATTATCCCGAACAACGCGTGCCGCGAAATTCGCCAGCACTGTATAATACTGGGGCTTTAGAATATACGGCTCTTTTCGCCGACGGTCGGGTTGAGACCGACCGCCTCCGCCCTGCAGGCATTCGCTCGCCCTTGGAAGAAGAGATGATGTCGGGCTTTGCCTCGGTCTTGTCCGCGCAAACGATGTTTCCCGTCTTGTCGCCCGATGAAATGGCCGGCCATTATGAAGAAAACGACATATCTACGCTTGTACGCCAAGGTCGTTTGACGGGGCCGTCAGGGGCTTGGGCTAAAATTGCGGCGCGTGTCGCTAATATTCCTGAATATCAAAACCTATTCGAAGCAGCATATCCCGACATTAAAGCAGGGCGCGCTCTTGATTTTACCGATATCTCAAACGCCGTCGCTGCCTTTATGACCGTTGAGTTTCGCTCAGACTCTGCACCATTTGATGCCTATTTGCGCGGGACGGCGGAGCTCGCACCAGCTGCACAACGCGGCATGGAGTTTTTTTACGGACAAGGCGGTTGCAGCAACTGCCATGCGGGGCCTTTTATGACAGATCATGACTTTCACGCAATGGGCACACCACAGCTCGGCCCTGGAAAAGGCGAAAGGTTTGAGCGCCACCAACGCGACATAGGCCGCATGCGTGTGACCAACAAGCCTGAAGATATGTTCGCCTTTCGCACTCCCAGTTTACGAAATGTCACCCTCACAGCCCCCTATGGACATGCAGGTGGGCATCTGGATTTAGGTGATTTTTTAAAGTTTCACGCAGACCCAAAACAGCAATTACGCCGCTATGAACCCCAAGGTCTTTTGCCCCCGCTTCAAGACAGCAAAGATGACTGGGGCCCACTTAAGAATGGCCAGGATTTCCCCGCGATTGCCGCAGCGGTAACAGCGCCTGCCGTGACCTTAAGTGCCCAAACGCTTGACGAGCTTTTGGCTTTCTTGGGTAGCTTAGAAGATCCGATTGCAAAGGCGGGGGGTGCCATGGGTATTCCAGCGCACGCGCCCTCAGGGCTGGCGATTGATCGTTAATTTTACTGCGTCGATACTGTGGAAAATTTGCGAATAGCCACTTCAACCAATAATGAACTTGCCGCAATATAAAGGGCTATCGCGCCCATTTGCGCTGGGAAATTCACGCCGTGGTCAATAAGCCAACCTGAAATCGCGGGCCCAAGGGCCGAACCAAAAACCATCAAAGCGGCCGCTGTCGCTTTGATGGAGCCAAGATAGCGAGTGCCGAAAAACTCGGCCCAAAAAGCCATGGGAACCGTCGCTTGCGCCCCCGAGGTGAGCCCCATTAAAATTATCATCGGTGCCGCGAAAATCAATGTCTCAACACTTCCAAATACAAGGAAAAATAGACCCAAGGGCAGTTGATAAAGCGCCATGAGACGCGCAGTTCCAAAACGGTCAACCGCCGCCCCCGATAAAAGAACCGCCGCGATCGACGCTGCCGTGTAAATTGGAAACAAGGCCACAAGGGCAAGATGCGTCCAACCTTTAACCTCGGCTATGTGGGCCTGTTGGAAGAAAAAAGCTGTATTGAAGGCAGGCGGGCCGAGCAACAGTGGCACAACCATCCAAAACAGCGGAGTGCGTAATGCTTGGGCCCGTGTCCAATGGCGCCCTTGCATACCTGCAGAATGTTCAGCCTCGCTCATGGCTTGGGGTTGGCGTTCAGCAGCCAAAAGCTGCATCAAAATTGGAATAGACAAAAGTAAAATAATCGCAGCCACCAACCATAGAAACTGCCACGCCATCAAGGATTTCAGACCGACAAAGACCAAGGGCAAGACGGCCTCACCTATTGAAAACCCAAGCGCAGCAATCGCCAATGCCCGCCCGCGTGAGCGCACAAACCAGCGCGCCATCGCCACCGAAGACAGGTGACTTGTCATGCCCTGCCCAAAGAAGCGCAAAAGGAAAATAACCAAAGGCACCAAAAACGCCAAAGGGTTCAGCGACATGAAGATGCACGCCCCCGCAAGCCCAAGAAGCACAATCATGCCCAAACGGCGGGCGCGCAAACGATCTGTGAGGCCGCCCGCCCAAATCATAACCACCGCCGAAGCCGTCGTGGCTAAAGCATAGCTTATGCCCCATTGCGCGTAGCTTAGGCCAAACGTTTCTCGAATTTCAGGTCCGAACAGCGAAATAAAGAAGGTTTGCCCAAAGCCTGACAAAAAAGCCAAAAGCATACCTGCGGCCAAAAACCGAATGTTCGTACGCAAAAATGTGAAAAAAGACATGATGTTCATTGGCCATATTGGGGCGGCGGGTTTTAGGCACCTTTTAAAGGACAGCGTTACGTCATGTTATGTGGCTGGTCTAGCGCTATTATGGCACAGGGTACCTGTCGTGGCCTGCGCGGTGCATAGCGCCAGTTAACAAATTAAAATCGAGCTCCCGTTTCAGCATTAATTGCACAAATACAACATTTTGTGGTTTTAACGAATTTTTGAGAACATATTAACAAAACCATGTAAGCCATTGTCTGAACTATTTTAATTGAATTTTAATTTGATTTTATGTAAGTTATCCACAACAATAAAAAAACACCGAGGTTAAAATGAGCGAAGCATTCCACCTATCCGATATGCGGATATTTCCGGTTTCTCAGCTGGGCGCAAAAGGAAAATGGCGTACCGAAGCAATGCGTACACTGTCCGAACCATTTTTCGTTTGGTTCAAAAGAGGCCAAGGCCGTATCACGATTGGCGGCTCAAGTATCAATTATTCAATGAATAATGCCTTCTTCATTCCGGCGGGAACGATGCACGGGTTCGACGTCAACCTCAATGTATTTGGCACAGCGCTCTTCATGGGTCGTAATTGTAAAGCAGTTTTACCCGAACAGCCGCTACATTTGCGGGTGCGCGACGGGATCCACCAAACCGAAATGACGTTTTTGCTAGAAAATATCCAGCGAGAAATCTTTAACAGTAATGTGGGATCCGACCGTGCGGCGTCCGCTTATGTTGATCTATTGAGCGTTTTTATGCAGCGACAAGCCACCCATTCTAGTGTGGCCCAGTCATCACCAAAATCTTCCCGTGAGATTGTAGAAGCCTTTACAAAGCTGATCGAAGACGAATTTAGAAATGGCTTTAATGTCTCAGACTTTGCGCAAAAATTAGGCATGACCCCGACACATTTAACGAGATCATGCAAGATCGCCTGCGGCAAAAGCGCGCTTCAAATTTTGCAAGACCGAAAAATGTTTGAGGCATGTAAATTACTTACTGAGACACAAGTTCCAATTGGTGATATTTCTCAAACCCTAGGATTTGTTAGTCCCGCTTATTTCAGCCGTGCCTTTGCACAAATAACTGGAAAAAACCCGACAGACTTTCGAAAATTGAACTGAAGATTGGTTGCACACAGATGATGGCACCCTATAATTAAAAGAAAGAGGGACATCATGGATTTAGGAATTTCCGGGAAACGAGCGCTGGTCTGTGCCGCTAGCAAAGGCTTAGGAAAGGGCTGCGCTTGGGCTTTGGCCGAAGCTGGGGTTGATTTGGTAATCAACGCCCGCGGCTCCGATGTACTGAAAGAAACCGCGCGTGAAATAAGCGACCGCTTTGGTGTAAAAGTAAATTATGTGGCGGCTGACATCACAAGCCCCACGGGGCGGGCGGCCGTGCTAGAGGTGGCCTCAGATATTGATATTTTGGTCACCAATGCGGGCGGGCCACCCCCGGGAGTTTGGTCAGACTGGAGCCGCGACGACTTTATTGCAGCCCTTGACGCCAATATGCTGAGCCCAATCGCGTTGATGCAGGCCCTCATGCCTGCGATGATCACCAAAGGCTGGGGGCGGGTCGTGAATATCACATCGCAATCGGTCAAAGCACCCATTTCACAGCTGGGCCTGTCCAACGCGGCGCGCGCGGGTCTGACGGGCTTTGTCGCTGGAACATCACGGCAAGTGGCCCCACACGGGGTGAATATCAACAACCTACTGCCAGGCATTCATGCTACGGATCGCGCTGATATGTTGGACCAAGCCATCGTCGTTCAACGCGGCATCACCTTAGACGAGGCACGGGCTCAAAGGGCGGCAACCATTCCCGCGCGCCGCTATGGCGCTGCTGCTGACTTTGGCGCTGCTTGTGCCTTTTTGTGCAGCCAACAGGCGGCTTTCATCGTGGGGCAAAATATCGTCCTTGACGGCGGCGCAGCCAATATCACCATTTAAGCCAAATCGCTCAAAGTGCAATTGTACTTGGGGTCAGTGAAAAAAATCTATAAGGCAGCTGCCAGAGGCCCTGCACCCAAACCAAAGGCATATCCATGGCAAATAAGCTTGACCAACTGCGTAAAATGACCGTCGTTGTCGCCGATACCGGTGATTTAGGGGCGGTCGCGCGACATAAACCAGAAGATTGTACAACCAATCCTTCGATCGTTCTTAAAACCTGCACCAGTCCCGAATTTGTCGATAGTTTTGCACAAGCGGTTGCCGCGGGAAAAGGCAGTGCTGACCCAGTGCGCACGATTGCTACCGATTTAACTATCTCGGTCGGTGCGAAACTTTCCGCTTTGGTTCCTGGGCGGGTGTCAACCGAAGTTGATGCGGAATTATCGTTTAACCTGCAGGCTTCGCTTGCGCGGGCGCATGAGTTAGTTGAGCAATATGCAGCACGCGGCATCGATAAAAGCCGTGTATTGATCAAATTGGCCGCTACATGGGAGGGTATTTGCGCCGCTCGCCAGCTTGAGCGCGACGGGATAAATTGCAATCTAACGCTGATTTTCAGCTTTGCCCAAGCGGCTGCCTGTGCCGATGCAGGCGTTTTCCTGATTTCCCCCTTTGTAGGCCGGATTACTGACTGGCATGCAAAATCGACGGGGCAAACTTATTCACCAGAAACGGATCCAGGCGTTTTATCGGTAAAACGGATTTATGAGCATTACAAATCCAACAATATCAACACCATCGTTATGGGCGCGTCTTTCCGTAATATCGGCCAGATCGAGGCCTTAGCAGGTTGTGATCGCCTGACCATCTCACCCGCCCTTCTGCAAGAGCTTGACGATGCAACGGGCACATTACCGCGCACTTTATCGCCGGAAAGTCAAGCCGAAGGGTCTCACCACGCGCTAAGTGAAGCGGGCTTTCGCTGGGATATGAACGAAGATCCAATGGCCACCGAAAAAATGGCCGAAGGCATTCGGAACTTTCATGCCGATACGCTCAAACTTTATAAATTGATCTCTGACGCGCTTTAACCGCGGGATTTTAGACTGATTCGGCTACAGAGCCGTGCCAACCGTTAGTCTTCTTAGCTAGTGCGAAACCTTCCCATAAATCTGGGGCAAGGTTTCGTTTTTTGAACCTGACATGCTACCGCACGCCAAACTTTAGTTCATTCTATTTTTTGATAGATTTCAGAGTGCTGTGTTCAATTGGTAAAGTAATTTACAATATATTACAAATCTTGTCGAAAAATTTACATAAAAAATCTTATAATATAATGTGTTAGTTAAAAATTTTCTTCCCATGAGTTGTAAATTAAGCCTATGGTGCGAGGACATCGCTGCCTAGGACGATCTATACCCAGAGAGCCTTGATTGCGGTGCATAACGAAAGGGAGGAATATAATGTCCACATCTAACTTTACACGTCGTGGTGTGCTTAAAACTGGGGCCATCGCTGGCGCTGGCTTAGCAACACCGACGTTTTTCACAGCAGGCTCTGCGTCTGCGTTCACAAATGATCCAACAGGCTCAAGCGTAACATTTGGTTTTAACGTGCCGCAAACAGGCCCCTATGCTGACGAAGGCATGGACGAGCTGCGCGCCTTTGAACTTGCTGTTGAGCATCTGAACGGCGAAGGCGACGGCGGTATGCTGAACACCTTCTCGTCCAACGCTTTGGGCGGCAACGGCATTTTGGGTAAAAAAGTGGCTTTCGTCACCGGCGACACCCAAACGAAATCAGACGCAGCGCGCGCTTCTGCGCAGTCGATGATTCAAAAAGATGGCGCGATCATGATTTCGGGCGGTTCGTCTTCGGGCGTGGCCGTTGCGGTTCAGGGTCTGTGCCAAGAAGCAGGCGTGATTTTCATGGCTGGCTTGACACACTCAAACGACACAACCGGCAAAGACCGCAAGAGAAACGGCTTCCGCCATTTCTTTAACGCCTATATGTCAGCTGCCGCTTTGGCACCTGTGTTGAAAAAAGAATATGGCGCAGACCGTAAAGCCTACCACCTGACCGCTGACTATACTTGGGGTTGGACACAACAAGCCTCGATCGCAGCGGCGACCGAAGCGGTAGGTTGGCAAACCGTGAACAACGTTTTGACGCCTTTAGCAGATACAGACTTCTCAGCTTATATCGCGCCTGTGTTGAATTCTGGTGCAGATGTATTGGTGTTGAACCATTACGGCGGAAACATGGTCAACTCATTGACACAAGCCGTACAGTTCGGCCTGCGTGACAAAATGGTCAATGGCAAGCAATTTGAAATCGTTGTTCCGCTTTACTCGGAATTGATGGCAAAAGGCGCTGGCAAAAACATTGGCGGCATTTTGGGTTCGACTAACTGGTCTTGGAAGCTGCAAGACGAAGGAACCAAAGCATTTGTTAAATCCTTCGGAACCAAATATGGCTTCCCACCTTCGAATGCGGCGCATACTTGCTATGTTCAAACATTGCTTTACGCTGATGCCGCTGCGCGTGCGGGCTCGTTCAACCCATGCGCCATTGTCGAAGCCCTCGAAGGCTTTGAGTTCGACGGTTTGGGCAACGGTAAAACACTTTACCGTGCTGACGACCACCAATGTTTCAAAGACGTTCTTGTTCAAAAAGGCAACGCAGAAGCTGCCAACGAATATGAACTTCTTGAAATTGTTGAGGTAACGCCTGTTGACCAAGTGACCTATGCCTCTGATCACCCTATGTTTGCGGGTGGTGAATTAGGCGAATGTAACGCTGGCGCATAAGCGAACTAAACACAGATCTGACCGCAGCAATGCGGTCAGATTTTTTTTGCAGCTTTGGCCAAACACTTCCAAATCTAGGGTTTTGAAATGGACGCACTACTTTTACAAATCATGAACGGTCTCGATAAAGGGTCGGCCTATGCGCTGATTGCTCTAGGGCTGACGCTAATTTTTGGAACGTTGGGCGTGGTCAATTTTGCCCATGGCGCCTTGTTTATGATCGGTGCCTTTTGCGCAGTAACAATGCAAAAAATTCTGACCTTAAGTGCCACGACATATGACCCACTGAAATTGGACTTCCTGGGCAACCCCGCAATGATCAAGACGCCCTATGTAAACACGTGGTTTAGCGAAGACTTTGGGGCCTTGCTGATCGACTGGTCGGTGCCCCTGTCTATTTTATTGGCAATTCCTGTTATGATTGGCCTTGGTTTCATAATGGAACGCGGCTTGATTAAACATTTTTACAAACGCCCCCACGCCGATCAGATATTGGTCACCTTTGGGCTGGCGATTGTCTTGCAAGAAATTATCAAATATTTTTATGGAGCAAACCCCATTCCCATGCCCGCCCCCGAGATGTTCAAGGGCAGTATCGATTTTGGCATGATGATTGGCTTTGATGCCAACCAAGTGATCTATCCTGCTTGGCGTTTGGTTTACTTTTTATTCTCAACCGTAGTGATTGCAGCGGTGTTTGCCTTTTTGCAATTCACCACTTTTGGAATGGTGGTGCGCGCAGGCATGGCGGATCGCGAAACGGTTGGACTTTTGGGCATTGACATAGACAAACGCTTTACCTTGATGTTTGGTATTGCGGCTGCGGTAGCGGGTCTTGCGGGAGTTATGTATACACCGAT
The DNA here is from genome assembly GCA_003536295.1 of Rhodobacter sp. Classification (GTDB taxonomy): domain Bacteria; phylum Pseudomonadota; class Alphaproteobacteria; order Rhodobacterales; family Rhodobacteraceae; genus UBA10365. Next base: position 8,721 of record DPZQ01000153.1, read on the forward strand.
CAACTCACCCAACTATCATATGGGGATGGACTTTTTGGTTCTGTCTTTCGTGGTGGTGGTTGTGGGAGGCATGGGCTCACTTCCAGGGGCCGTCTTAGCGGGTTTCGCTTTGGGTGTTTTACAAAGCTTCGCATCGATGAATGAGGTTAAGTCCCTGCTCCCAGGGATAGATCAGGTTATCATTTATCTGGTGGCGATTGTGATCTTGCTTACGCGGCCACGTGGCCTAATGGGCCGTAAAGGCGTGATGGAGGAATGAAATGTTCGGTTTGAATTCAAAAGACACAAGGGCATTTCTATTGATAGCCACGCTTGCGATGCTTGCCCCTATCCTTTTAAATCCCTTTCCAACAGGCTCAGCCTTGGCGCAATTTAATGCGGGCTACCCTGATCTGATGCAACGGTTTGTGATCTTTGGCATCTTTGCGATTGGCTTCAACATTCTATTCGGCCTGACGGGCTATCTGTCGTTTGGGCACGCGGCCTTTTTGGGCGTAGGCTCTTACTCGGCGGTGTGGATGTTCAAGCTTTTGTCGATGAATGTCGTGCCTGCTTTAATATTGTCTGTAATTGTGGCGGCTTTGTTTTCGGTCTTTATTGGCTTTGTGTCTTTGCGCAGATCGGGTATATATTTCTCGATACTGACTTTGGCTTTTGCACAAATGTCTTTCAACTTAGCCTATTCAGTATTTACTCCGATAACCAACGGCGAAACTGGCTTACAGGTCTATAACTCTGACCCACAATATCTTATGGCCGAGGGCGACCCAACAGTGACCCATTTTTTTGGTCTGGAAATGCGCGAGACCTTTACTCTACAGCTGGGCGGTTGGAGCTTTGACTTCGCCGCAGGCTATTATATGTGCGCGTTTTTGTTACTGGCGGCCTTTTATCTGTCGGTACGAATCTTCCGCTCGCCTTTTGGGTTGACGTTGCGGGCGATCAAATCCAATCAACAACGCGTCAACTACACAGGTCTGAACGCGCGCCCCTATACTTTGGCAGCCTTTGTAATCTCGGGCATGTATGCGGGGCTTGCGGGCGGCCTTTTGGCCTGTATGGATCCTTTGGCTGGGGCCGAACGCATGCAATGGACCGCCTCGGGTGAGGTGGTTTTGATGACCATATTAGGTGGGGCTGGCACGCTGATTGGGCCAGTTTTAGGTGCTGGTTTCATTAAATATTTTGAAAATATCTTTTCAAAAATCAATGACACGGTGTTGCACCAATGGTTTGCATTTATGCCAGACGGTCTAGAAAATGTGATTGTGACCATCGTGCATCCGTTTATCGGTAAGGGCTGGAACTTGACCTTGGGCTTAATGTTCATGGCTGTTGTGATCTTTTTGCCCGGTGGCTTGGTCGAGGGTGGTCAGCGCATTGGCAAGCTTTTTTCCAAGAGAACCCCGAGCGATGCCGCTAGCACCGCCGACCGTCCAACCGAATAGGAGAAAGAAATGGGTATCCTTGAAGTCAGTGACGTAAATAAAAGATTTGGCGGCCTTCAAGCTTTGGGCAATGTGAATTTGAATATAGCCGCCAACACGGTGCATGCGATCATCGGCCCCAATGGGGCGGGTAAGTCAACTTTGCTGAATGTACTGGTCGGAAAACTAATTCCAGATTCTGGTACTGTGCTTTTTGATGGCCACTCGGTCTTGGGCCGTAAACCATATGAGATCAACCAACTCGGCATCAGCCGCGTTTTCCAAACCCCTGAAATTTTTGGCGATTTGACGGTGATGGAAAATGTGATGATCCCTTGTTTCGCTAAACGCGACGGCGCATTTAAAATGCAAGGTCTGGCGTCGATCTTATCACAGTCAGACATTCGCGCGACCGCCGAGATGATCTTAGAAGATGTAAATATGCTTGGGAAAAGCAACATGACGGCCTCATCCTTGTCGCGCGGTGATAAGCGCCGCCTAGAAATGGCCATGTGTCTGGTGCAAGAGCCTAAGCTTTTATTGCTAGATGAGCCCACAGCAGGCATGGCACGGGCCGACACCAATAATACGATCGACCTTTTGAAAGAAATCAAATCGAAGCGCGACATCACAATGGTGATCATTGAACACGATATGCACGTGGTATTCAGTTTGGCCGAGCGCATCACCGTCTTAGCCCAAGGTACGCCTTT
>DPZQ01000104.1 GCA_003536295.1 Rhodobacter sp.
TGGATGGGCCTTGCAAAGGGCTCATCTTTTTCTTTTGAGGCATAGTGTTCAGCCTTTACCCTTACCCTGAGCCAATCCAATGCCTCACAGCAACAATACAGGCCTTAAGTGGCACTCTCAGATAATCCATAGGGTTCAGTTTTGGGTGTTTCAGGCGCTGTACTTTCGGTTGTGGTACACTCTGGCATCGGTGGATCACTATGAGTGCTGAAAAACCAAGAAGATCAATTTCACACACATCAGGATTATCTTGGTGCTAAACTTCACCATGCACCGACGATAGCGAAGTATTTATGCTTGGAAGGGCGTGTAATGGTGATGTGATTTTTTTCATTACGCTGAGCTAGTTGACGCTCCCTATAGTTCAGCTTTACCCTTAGTGTGTCAACAGGAGCTTAGCTTTGTAGCTGATGGTGTGTCTGCTATTGGGCGAGCCATGACGATGCAAGATGATAATAAGTAAAAGCAGGAAAAAACCATGTCAGACGAAGAATATAAAGAAGCCCAGAAATTTTATAAGAGCCTTCGTCTTAAAGGCAGCAAATACCAGTTTAAGAATAACCTTGGCGTACGAATAAAGTGCTTTGGGGTTGCTGCTCCAAATGGACACGCTGAATTACACGAAAGAGAAATAATAGTAGGGATTGTGGAGATGGTTGGCCCAGCACCTTCGTTTGAGGATTTGGTGGCACGCCTCGGTCTAGAAGCCTTTGACAAGGTAGATGTGGTTTATGGTTTTTCTGAGTCTTTTAAAGATGCTTGGAACGAAACAATCGGTGTAGAGCCAGAGGGCGGCCTATAGGTACAAATAGGTATTCAACCTCTTCGTTTGCCTAGAGTGGTGCCTTCCAGAGTGGTCTTATTTTTGAGATGCCAATTGCTGTGTGGCTTCAAAACCCCCCCTTTCAGCATTCCATTATTTAGTGACTAAATTGCTGTTGAACTCATTATAAAAAGGCAAAAATATAGGATGAGTTCAAAAAAAGACCATTAATCGCGTTGAGTGAATGATTGCGGGCAAAGATCTTATTGATGTCGAAAAAACTAAACAGCGCCCCTTCCGACAGCTTAGCCCACCCAAAGTGGTATGAACGAGTTTATTTTAGCTGCGCACGCCAGAAAAGCGAACTTTCCAGTCGGAGCGCTCTTCGTCAGTGATCTTACGAAATAAAATTTCGGGAACTTCAAACTTGTGGCCCTCTTTCAATGTTTGGACCGCTGATTTGATATCGGTAGGCCAGGCCCAATCTTCAGACTTGATCGAAGCCATCATATGTGCTGACGCGTCTGGTAAGAAGGGAAGTGATAAGATAGCATAAATGCGGATTAAGTTCATTGCCAGCCGAATGATTGCTGCCGCGCGGGTGGGGTTGGTTTTGATCACGCTCCACGGCGCAGCGCCTTGCAAATATTCGTTGCCTGCAACCCAAATTGCGCGCAGCTCGGCACTAGCTTTGCGAATATCGATAGCATCCATCGCGGCCTCGTAAGCGGAAAGGCGTTTTTCCAAATCGGCAATTAATGCTTGATCGGTGCTGTCCATCTCGCCGCCCTCGGGCAGGCTATCCCCGAATTTTGAGGCGCAAAACTTCGTGACGCGCGATACAAGATTACCCAAAACATCAGCCAGATCTTTGTTGACGGACGATTGGAAGTTTTCCCAAGTGAATTCGCTGTCGGCATTTTCGGGCGCATGGCTTAACAGCCACCAGCGCCAGTAGTCGGCGGGCAAAATGGACAGGGCCTGATCCATAAAGACCCCGCGCCCTTGGCTGGTCGAAAATTGACCGCCATCATAGTTCAAATAATTGAACGATTTAATGAAATCGACCAGTTTCCACGGCTCGCGCGAGCCCATGATCGTGGCTGGAAAAGACAGTGTGTGAAACGGGACATTGTCTTTTCCCATGAATTGCACATAGCGCACATCGTCAGCGCCCATATCGGTGCGCCACCATCTTTGCCATGCACTGTCATCAAGCCCTTGGGCATCGGCCCATTCGGCGGTGGCTCCGATATATTCAATCGGCGCATCAAACCAAACATAAAAAACTTTGCCTTCCATGCCGGGCCAGTCCTTGGTGCCGTGCTTGACAGGCACGCCCCAATGCAAATCGCGCGTGATGCCGCGATCTTGCAAACCATCACCATCATTGAGCCACTTTTTTGCAATCGAGGTCGTTAAAATGGGCCAGTCTTGCTTGCTGTCGATCCATCTTTGCAGATCTTCGCGCAGGCTGCGTTGTTTAAGGTAAAGGTGCTTCGTCTTGCGCACCTCAAGTTCGGTCGAGCCAGAGATGGCAGAGCGTGGGTTTAAAAGATCGGTTGGATCCAGCTGTTTGGTGCAATTTTCGCACTGATCGCCGCGCGCCTTATCATAGCCGCAATTGGGGCAGGTGCCCTCAATATAGCGGTCGGGCAAATAGCGATTGTCGGTGATTGAGAAAACCTGTTTTTCGCTGACCTCTTCGATAAAGCCATTATCTGCCAATTTTCCAGCAAAATGTTGGGTAAAATCGCGATTGCGCCCCGAGGATGAGCGCCCGAAATGGTCAAACGACAGACGAAACCCTTGGGCAATGTCGGCTTGCACCTTATGCATTTCGGCGCAGAAATTTTCGACAGGTTGGTCCGCTTTGGCGGCGGCCAATTCGGCGGGAGTGCCATGCTCATCCGTGGCGCAAATGAACATCACCTCATGGCCGCGGCCACGCGCATATCGGGCGTAGAGATCTGCGGGCAATTGACTGCCCACCAAATTGCCAAGATGCTTAATCCCGTTGATATAAGGAATAGCCGAAGTTATCAAAATACGAGCCATAGTGCGCCCCTTTGCGTAAGTTGAGCTTTCTTACCCCATGCAAAGGCCAAGGGCCAGATTGAACCTACATCAAATACGCAGATTGATTATTTAACGCGATTGCGCCGCAAAAGTCGCCCAATAATGAATGAGGTGCGCGGCTCATATGTATAGGGGGTGCGGTGGCTGACGGTTGGCCTGATGGCGGTGCGCAAGATGCCAAAGATAATCAAAACCAGATGCGCTACCGAGATCATCACAAACATAGATGAGGGTCCAAAAGTCCCCATCAAAAGTGCCGCCATTAAAGGGCTAAAGATAGCACCGATCGCATAAAGAAACATCATCGCGGCCGACAGCTCGACCCGTTCATAGTCTTGGGCAAAATCATGTGCATGGGCGGTTGATACAGAATAGATCGGCATGGTTGAAAATCCAAAAAGCCCAACAGAAATGAAAATACCCCAAGGGCCAAAAGGGGATAGAAAAATGGTCGATCCGCATGCAAAGATACCCGCCACCGATAGGCCAATCAGAACCGAACGGCGGTCATATTTGTCGGCCAGCCAACCCACAGGCAGTTGAGCCAAAGCCCCACCCAAGACATAGGCCGCAAGAAACAGGGCGATTTGGTCAGGGTGCAAGCCCACCTCGATTCCATTAATAGGCCCAATCATCCGAAACGCCGCCCCCGTGACGCCCGACACAATCACCCCAATCGACCCAAGCGGCGACTTGGCCCAAGCCAACATCGGCCGCAATCGTGGCGCGGTTGGCGCGATGGGTGAGGGGGCCTTGGACACGGTGATTGGGAAAATTGCCGCACAGCATAAAAGCGCCAATAGATTATAAGAGATATAAGACGCTGGGGTCAAAACGGCGATGAAAAGCTGCGCCCCCAAACTGCCGCCAATATCAACAATACGGTAAATCCCCATCGCGCGGGCGCGGTTTTCATTAGTGACGCGCCCCTGAAGCCAAGCCTCGATCACAGTATAGGACCCCGCCACGCAAAGGCCGATCATGATGCGCATCCCCGCCCAAGCATAGGGGGCTATGATCAACATGTGGGCCAAAATCCCAATGGTACCTGCGGCGGTAAAGGCGGCAAAGGCGCGCGCATGGCCGACATCACCGATCAAACGCGGAGCCCACCAACAGCCGAGGAAAAAGCCGAAGAAATGCGCCGATCCCAAAAGACCAATTTCACCTTTGCTAAAGCCCAGACTTGCGCCTGAAATAGCATCAAGCGGCGCAAGACCGCCTGCGCCCAGTTGTAAAAATATAACCGATAAGAACAATGAGGCAAAAGATATGATCAGACGCATAGTACCCCGTTTTGGCGTAGTTTGCGCTTTTTAACCGAAAGGTAAAAGGGGCTTAATTAGCTGTTTTGACCCCGCCCTAAAGTGCGGTGGTGGCCCCTGATTTTTTTAAAATCCACTGTGCTGGCGGTGCAAGGCGGGCGCGCAACCGCTCAAGCTGCCATCTGGGTTCAGGATAGGTATGAGCCAAATGAGGATCTTGGCTTGGGGTGGAGCGAATATGCCAGCGGCTTTCAATCCCCGCAGCTCCACCTATATGCGGTGTCAAAATTATCCCCAAAGGGGCAAGGCGACCTGCTTGCCCTGCGACAAGAGCCCCTTGCTCGGCCGCCAGATGCAGGCGGCGCACAGGCGTCATGGCGGGGATGTCGACCAGATCGGCAAAAATAAGCGCAATGGCCCCGCTGCGCAGCGCCTCTTCCATTGTCCACAGCATATCTTCAGTGCGGCGCGCTTGGGCGAAGAGCACACGTCCCGGATCGGTAAAGTCATGAAGTCCATCTGGAAATAAACGCTCTGCCTGCCAGCCTGCAAAAATCCATAAAACAGGCCCCGTGGTCTGCCCCATCAGCACCGCTGCCAGACTACGGCGCGCGGGCCCGCAAAACTCGTGCACCCGTGCGCGCATCAGCCCCAACTCTTTGGCCAAAGGCTGCAAGGTGGCGCGCGAAAAACGGTGCGGATCATGTGGCATGGGTTGAGTCGACATGTGCTCAACATTATAATGTTTATATTTTGTTCTCAATACTATTTATACCCGTGCAATCGGCACTTGCCATCAGTACAAGGCCAGCTAGGTTGTGGGAAAAGCAAGGCAGGACTTATGATGAAAAAAATCCCCTTAGGCGATACTGCTATGATGGTTTCTGAGTATTGTTTGGGAACAATGACTTGGGGTAGTCAAAACCCTGAACGAGAAGCCCATGAACAAATGGATTACGCCCTAGAGTATGGCGTGAATTTTTGGGATACGGCCGAAATGTACCCCACAACCCCAATAAGCAAAGACACGGTCGGCCTGACGGAAAGCATTATCGGAACTTGGTTTGCCAAGCATAAACGTGAAGATGTGATCTTGGCTACGAAAATCACAGGCGAGGGGCAGGCCCTTGTACGCGAAGGTAAGGTGATTGACGCGAAGACCATGCGCCAATCTGTCGATGGCTCGCTTGCTCGTCTTCAAACCGATTATATCGATCTTTACCAGCTGCATTGGCCCAACCGCGGCTCTTATCACTTTCGCAAGATCTGGACCTATGCCCCAAAGATCAACCGCGCAGCCGTTGAAGACAATATGAGCGAGGTTTTAACCACGGCCGCCGCTTTGATCAAAGAGGGTAAGATCCGAGCTATTGGCCTTTCAAATGAAAGTGCTTGGGGGGCGGCAAAATGGTTATCTTTGGCCAAAGAATTGGGCCTGCCACGCATGGCCTCGGTGCAAAATGAATATTCGCTTTTATGTAGGCAGTTTGATAGCGACTGGGCTGAACTTTCTAGCATGGAAAATATGCCACTTTTGGCCTTTTCGCCGCTTGCGTGCGGACTTTTGACCGGGAAATATGCGAATGGTAGGGCTCCCCAAGGGTCGCGCTTGAGCATAGCGCCCGCTTTGGGTGGGCGCATGACGGCGCAGGTGTTTCAGGTGGTTGACGCCTATTTAGATCTAGCAAAGCAGCATGGATTAGCCCCAAATCAAATGGCTTTGGCCTTTTGTCGCTCGCGGCCATATCCCAATATTCCGATTTTTGGGGCAACGACTATTGCGCAGCTTGCCTCAAACATTGCTGCGGCTGACATCACCCTGTCACCCGAGATTTTGGTCCAGATTACCGCACTTTATCGCAGCCTGCCGCCCGCCTATTAATCGAGGGTTCAAAAGCCGTGCATATGTTTGGCCCATTGCAGGCCGATCATAGCTCCCTTAAGGCGCGGTAAAAGATAAAGGGACAGCACAATTGCTAAGCTCGAAAGCCCGAGTGCAAAGGGCAGTGGATCGGGCCGGTAGGCAACAAAAATATAAAGCATCAAAGGGGCCAACACATGGCCCACGATCAAAATCGTCAAATAGGCCGGCCCATCATCGGCGCGTTGGTGGTGCAGCTCAAGCCCACAGTTGGGGCATTCATGCGCCACTTTTAAAAAACCACTCATCATAGCGCCTGTGCCGCACTGGGGACATTTTCTGCGAAACCCACGTTTGAGGGCCAAGGAAACGGGGCGATCTTCGATCTGACTAAGCGGCATGATCTCTCCTTTTGTTCGGAGCTTTCTACTCGAGTTTTGTCCATTTGTTGAGCTAAATCGCGTACGCACACTGCGGCTCGCTGTCACGCCCTTGAGACCTATATCTATTTTTTTCAAAAAAATCATCCTGCAGCGACGGAAAGTATGACCGCGCGCGTTTAACCTTATGCAAGACGGCCAAAGGGGCCTTCTGAGTAGGAGTATAAAATGACCAAAACTTTAATAAACAGTAGCCTTATCGCGCTTGTCGCCGTATGGACCTTGGGTTTGGTATCTGCCGCACAGGCCGCCCCTATGAAGGGCAACCTGTTTCAAAATTTGATGGCAGAATTTTCCGTTGCTGATGCGGATAGTAATGGCGTTCTAAGTTCGGATGAATTGGCCGAGTATAGTAAAAGAAAAAGCGAAGCCAAAATTGCTGAAATGGACACGAATACCGACGGTGAAATTGATGCAGCAGAGTTGACCGCTAATATCAAATCCAAAAGCGACGAGATGGCCGCTAAGCGTGCCGCGAAAATGATCGAAAAGCTTGATGCCGACGGAAATGGTACCCTGAGCACGAGTGAGTTTCCCAAAAAATCTATGCCCAATCGTATTTTTAACCATATTGATGCAAACGACGATGGTGCGCTTAGCGCCAATGAAATTGCCACCGCTGCGGATAAAATGTCCATAAAGGTCAAACATGGCGGCGAAGGTAAGGGAGAGGTCAAAAAACATAAGAAAGGCTGGTTCAGTGGTGGAAATAAGCCTATAAATTGACCGAGATTCCCTTCTGGGACTTGGCTTTCGTGAGTGATTGGCCTGATGCAAATGCCTTTAGATTCCCCCAGCTATCTAGACGACCAGGCTCTTTTAGCGCAATTTGCCAAAGGAGATCGCGATGCGGCGCGGAATTTGACCTTGCGCTTTACCCCACGTTTGATGCGCTATGCAATCAGGATGCTGTCTGACCGCCTCGAGGCGGAAGATGTGGTGCAAGAAACTATGTTGCGGCTTTGGCACCAAGCACCCTTATGGCAAGCGGGTGGCGCTAAAATTGAGACTTGGCTGTATCAGGTGGCGTCACATCTTTGCATTGATCGCTTACGCAAACGAAAAAAAGGTTTCAGCGTAAGTCTTAACGATATAGATGAGCCAGGTGATGAACAGCCAACGGCCGAGGCAGGCTTGATGGAAAAAGACCGTCAAATAGCTCTTTATAAGGCTATAGACCTTTTGCCAGAACGCCAAAGGCAGGCTATTGTTTTGCGCCATATCGAAGATTTGGGAAATGGTGAAATTGCGGTGATTATGGGCATTGGAATCGAAGCGGTTGAGAGTCTTATAGCACGGGCCAAACGCAATTTGGCGGCCATTTTAGCCGGACGTCAAGACGAATTGATGAAAGATGAGGTGCATTAGATGAGAAAAGCCAATCTTGATGATTTTTTCGCGCAAGCAAGAAGCCAACCGCCAGAAGTGTCTTTTGACTTACAATCGCGGATTTTAAGTGATGCCTTTTTGATGCAAGATCAATGGGCAAGAAAAGCTGCTCCGATTAACAGTTCTAATCTATGGTTCGACGTGGCGAAGCATTTTTTTGCTGAGCTTGGTGGCGCAATGAGTATTTCCAGCGTTTTGGCCGCTGCCCTTTCAGGCATGTGGGTTGGCTTTGCCCCCCCCGCGGCTCTTGCCGATGTTTTTCCCGCTTTTTTGACTACTCAAAAAAGCGATATTTTTGACCTTTTACCCAGCGATAATGAATTTCAATGAGGCCTGCGATGACCCAGAACCAGCCCCCTTTAAGTGCGCCCGCAAAAGCTTCTTTGTCGCGATCGTTTAAGCTCGTGTTAACTTTTTCACTTGCGCTTAATGTTGCAGTAGTGGGGATATTCTTTGGTAGCTTCCTCCGCGACGGGCCCTATCGTGCAAGGGCCGCGATGGGTGATGTCAGCTTTGGTGCCTATACCCAAGCCCTTAGCCCCGAAAGTCGCCAAGCCCTGCGCCAAGCTTTTCGTGACAATAAGGCTCCAAAAGAAAATCTACGTTTTCCTTTTGAAAGTGTAGTTGCCGCATTGCGGGCAGAACCTTTTGATCCTTCTGCTTTTGCGTCTTTACTTGAAGAACAAGCCAAAATCACCGCACGTCGTTATGATATGGGGCAGACGTTGTTTAATGCCCATATAAGCGACCTTTCCAAAACGGAAAGACAGGCTTTTGCTAACCGCTTAGAAAGTATGGCTAAGCGTGCTAAAATACGCCGCGATTAATCCGCAGATTTCCTGATTGAAACATGTTTAAAATCCGCCATCTCTATCCCGTTTGATGCCACTTTAATTAAAATTTTAGGTTCAAAGTTAAGATATCCTTTCCAAAGGTAAATAAATCGTTCTAGTTAAGCATGCCTTGCCGTTTTTGCACGGCAGATTGGTGGGAAAATGGCGCAGTCTGTGGATCAAGCACAAATTTTGGGCCTGCAAGCCCTGACCTTTATCACCAGCGACGAGGCACTTTTGTCCGTTTTCCTAGCTGCAAGTGGCGCATCAGGGGGAGATCTGGCCCAAGGAGCGCGCAGCCCAGTTTTTTTGGCTGCGGTGTTAGATTTTTTACTGCTAGAAGATGCGACGGTCATCGCATTTTGTGATACCCAAAACCTGCCTTATGATGCGCTGATACGCGCAAGGTTGGCTTTGCCGGGCAGCGGTGCAGATGATCATTCTGACTTTTAAGTAAGCAACAGCCAAGGAAACCATATGCGCGCGACTATTCAAGGACTATTGTTCGATAAAGACGGGACACTGTTTGATTTTGCGCAAAGCTGGGGCCAATGTATGGTCAGTATTTTAGGTTCTTTGGCCCCAGATGCCGAGCAACAACAGCATTTGGGCCAAGTTGTGGGCTTTAATCTGGGGCAGATGCGATTTGCGCGCGATAGCCTGTTTATCGGGGGTACGGTGGCCGAAACCGCGGCTGTTCTGGCCCAGAATCTGCCCAATCACTCACAGGCGACTATAATTGCCCTGATCCGCTCTTACACATTGCAGAGTGAAATGGTGCCTGTGGTTGCACTTGTGCCTTTGATGCAAAAATTTAAAACCAAAGGGCTTAAGCTTGGCATTGCCACCAATGACAACCATGATGCCGCGCGCGCGCATTTGGACGCGCACGGGCTTTTGCCCTATTTCGATTTCATCGCCGGTGCAGATTCGGGTTTTGGTGCCAAACCTGAGGCTGGGATGCTGGATGCCTTTTCTGATCAAATGGGGCTTGCGCCAAAACATGTTGCAATGGTGGGCGACAGTCGCCATGACCTATTGGCTGGGCGCGCAGCAGGAATGGTGACGGTGGGGGTTTTGACTGGCATTGCCACGAAAAGTGATTTGGCCGATTTGGCTGATGTTGTCTTAACCAATATTGGAGATTTACCTGATTGGTTGGCCCAGAGGGTTTGAATAGATGCAAAATGACAAAACCGACATAAACTTGTCGGAAAAATTTTATCCCTTCGTACTAAAGTAAAGCATTCTTACTTCAATTCACGGGGGACATAATGGGCGACGACCAAAACCGCAAACGCCGTTCGGGTGGACGCGCAGGCCACAAAGACCGGGCTGGAACGGCTGCTATTGACCAAATGCCCTGGCGCATCCCCCTAAATCCCGACCGCCCAACTGAGCCCCTAGACGCCGACGGGGTTGCGGCTATTCACAAAGGGGCTATGCGGATTTTATCCGACATCGGTATTGAGTTTTTAAATCCTGAAGCTCTGGCATTCTTGGCCCAAGCGGGTTGCAAAGTCAGCGACACGAATGTGCGCATGGACGAAGAATTTGTCATGGAAATGCTGGGTCATGCGCCTGAAAGCTTTACCATCACGCCGCGCAACCCAGATCACAAGGTGATCATGGGGGGTAAATATATGACCTTTTCTAGCGTTGCCTCACCACCCAATGTGTGGGATTTGACACGGGGTAAACGTTCGGGTGATTTTGCCGCTTTTCAGGAATTCGTGAAACTTTCCCAATATTTTAACTGTATTCACTATATGGGCGGTTATCCGGTTGAGCCTGTGGATATTCACGCCTCGATCAGGCATTTGGACTGTTTGCAAGATATGCTCATCAATGGCGATAAGGTGGTGCATGCCTATTCGCTCGGGGCCGAGCGTGTCGAAGATGTCATGGAAATGACCCGCCTTGCTGCAGGTCTAAGCCATGCGGAATTTGACGCCACGCCGCGTATGTACACCAATATCAACTCGGTCTCGCCGCTTAAACATGATTATCCGATGCTGGACGGTGCGATGCGCTTGGCGCGGCGCGGCCAACCTGTGATCGTGACCCCCTTTACGCTGGCAGGTGCAATGGCCCCTGTGACAATGGCGGGTGCCGTCGCGCTGTCGATTGCCGAAGGATTGGCCGCAATCGCGCTTTTGCAATATATGAATCCTGGATGCCCCGTGGCTTTGGGGACCTTTACCTCAAACGTCGATATGAAATCTGGCGCCCCTGCTTTTGGTACGCCTGAATATATGCGCGCCACGCAAATGACAGGGCAGATGGCACGGTTTTATAAACTGCCTTTGCGCTCATCTGGCTCTTGTGCGGCGAATGTGCCTGATGGGCAGGCGATGTGGGAAACCTCAAACGCGCTTTGGGCGGCGGTGCAGTCTGGTACCAATGTAGTCTATCATGCGGCAGGTTGGCTTGAGGGCGGGCTGATCGCCAGCCCCGAGAAATTTGTTATGGACTGCGAGATTTTGCAAATGATCCAGCGTTATTTCGAAACAGCTACCTATGGCACCAGCCCCGACGATATCGCCTTTGACGCTATTGCCGAGGTGGGCGCGGGCGGCCATTTCTTTGGTTGCCAACATACTCAAGACCGCTACGCCACTGCCTTTTATAGCCCGATCGCATCGGATTGGCGCAATTATGAGGCATGGGAAGCCGACGGTGCCATTTCCACCGTCGAGCGTGCGCACCGTATTTATAAAGACATCCTAAACGATTTTGTCCCCCCTAAAATGGACGACAAAGATCGCGGCGCGTTGGAAGAATTCGTCCTTAAACGCAAAGCTGAAGGTGGCGCGCCTACGGATTATTAGGGGGTTACTTCAGCGCCTCTTCAAACTCGCGCCACTCGCCCTTGCTCATCCCAGAGGTTTCTTGCGTGACAACCTCACCCGCAAGTTTGCGTTTAATCACGGCCAGCGCCTTGCCCGATAGGGTCACGCCGCCCATGCGGTAATCTTCAAACGCGGCAAAGGCGTGGGGCACCCAGTCGCGCACGCAAGCGGCTATAGCGTCGGCATAAACGCGGATTTCATATTGCGCATGGGCATCGGCACGAAGACGCAAAAAGTGAAACAGATTGTGTAGGTCAATTTTCCAATACCATTGGGTATAGGTGTTCATTGGCAGGTTCATACGCGCCAATTCGCGGGCTAGGCCCTGCTGCCCTTCTTGGTTGAGCATGGATTCATAATTATCAAAAGCGCGGCCTGCATCAGATTTCAGCATCTCGAGCACACGGGCGGCTTCTGCACCTTGCAGCGCCTCGCCGCGCCCTTGGTTGTTGACCACCGATTGCGCGGCCAGTTGGTCGGGCTCAGGAATATAAAACTCGCGGTCTAAGATCGAATAGCGGGCGGAATATTCATTCACATTGGCGGTGCGGTGGCGGATCCATTGGCGCGCGACAAAGACGGGCAATTTAACATGCAGCTTAACCTCGCACATTTCAAACGGGGTCGAGTGCCAGTGGCGCATTAAATAACGAATAAGACCTTCATCATTTTGTACATGTTTGGTGCCCGCACCGTAGCTTACGCGTGCTGCCTGCACGATCGCATCATCATTGCCCATATAATCAATCACCCGTACAAATCCGTGGTCTAACACTTCGTGGGCGTTATAAAGATGGCTTTCCATCCCTTCTGACACGGCGCGCAGGGTCATTTTTACGCCTTGGCGGGCCTCCGCAATTTGGGCGCGTTGATCTTGGGTCAGGGGCATGGCTTCAGCCTTTCAAACTTGAGTCGCTGATACTATATATAGTCAGGTGCCTTCGGGTAAACCGCTATAATATGGGGCGGTTATGCAATTGGGGTGAAATGGCGCTTAATCTTGCCCGCTTTTATGCTATAATATTCCGAAATAGGAGGAAATATGACTATTCGTTATTTACACACAATGGTGCGCGTATTGAATCTTGAGACGTCGATGGCTTTTTATGCCCTGCTTGGTTTAAAAGAAACCCGCCGCTATGATGATGAAAAAGGCCGCTTTTCTTTGATTTTCATGACGCCCCCTGATCAGCCTGATTGTCATGTTGAGCTGACCTATAATTGGGACGGCGACACGGGCCTGCCGTCAGACGGCCGCCATTTCGGCCATTTGGCCTTTGCTGTGGATAATATCTATGAAACCTGTGCGCATTTGCAAACGCACGGCGTGCTGATCAACCGCCCGCCCCGCGACGGGCGCATGGCCTTTGTGCGTAGCCCCGACAATATTTCAGTTGAGCTGTTGCAAGCCGGCGAAAGCCTAGCCCCCGCTGAGCCTTGGGCCAGCATGGACAACACGGGTCACTGGTAAGTTTTGAAATAAATCCTCGGGACATGCAATGGAGCAGTCACAAGGCTGGAGCAGACCAAACACTCATCACATCAGGGCCTAGCACCTCTTGTCGTATCAGCGAAAAGCGCGGGGCTTGGCTCAACGCTGATAGGTGCAGTGACCCGAATGAGGCTTGGCTGTCTGACCCAAACAAAATTCCTGCGTTAAAACAGACGATTTGATCAACTAATCCCGCCGCCACCAAAGCCGATGCGAGGCGTGGGCCCCCTTCGCATAAGATGCGTGTCAGACCCAATTGGGCTAGTTTCGCTAATGCCAAGCGCAAATCAATTCGCCCATCGACACTGTTGCATGCCAATAGGCGCACGCCGTCCCGTTCCCAAGCTTTGAGTGCCTCTTCTGGAGCCGAATGGCTGTGCAAAAGCCAAACCGGCGCCAACGAGGAAGCGCTTTGCCCTAATCGGCTGCCCACGGGCAGGCTAAGCATCGGGTCTATGATAAGACGCAAGGGCTGAGTGAGGACGCCCATATCCCGCACTTGCAAATCAGGGTTATCGATGCGCGCTGTTCCTGCACCAACCAAAACCGCATCATGCGAAAGACGCAGTCCATGCACATGGCGGCGCGCCTGGAACCCCGTGATCCAGCGGCTTTCGCCCGAAGCAAGCGCTGCACGCCCGTCAAGGCTTTGTGCCATTTTTAAGGTCACGAACGGTAGCCCTTGGGTCACGCGTTTCAAAAAGCCAGCATGATCTTGACGCGCTTGATCGGACAGGACATTTTGGTTGACCAAAATACCCGCTTTTTGCAACATCGCATGGCCTTTGCCCGCCACCCGTGGGTCAGGGTCGGTCAGGGCAGTGACCACGCGCGCCACTCCCGCGGATATAAGCGACAAAGCACAGGGCGGGGTTTGTCCGACATGGGCGCATGGCTCAAGCGTTACATAGGCAACGGCCCCACGTGCATTTTCGCCCGCTGCACTTAGAGCAAGGGTCTCGGCATGGGGGCGGCCCGTGCTTTGTGTCATACCGCGCGCGATGATGCGCCCCTCTTTCACCAAGACGCAGCCCACCGCTGGATTGGGCCAGACCCGCCCTAATTGACGCCGCCCCAAGGCCAAGGCATGGCGCATGTGGTCGGCGTCTGTCACTCTTCTGTCAGATGTGAGGGCCGCAACTCCGAAACGAATTTGTCGAAATCATCGGCCGCTTGGAAATTCTTATAGACCGAGGCAAAGCGTACATAAGCGACAGTATCAATACGTGCCAAGGTTTCCATGACAATATCGCCAATTGTGCGCGAGGCAATGTCCGTATCGCCCAAAGACTCAAGTCGGCGTACGATACCGGAGATCATTTGATCAATCCGCTCTGGCTCGATCGGGCGTTTTTGTATGGAAATGCGAATGGCTCGTTCCAATTTGCTTCGATCGAAATCTTCGCGTTTTCCAGATGATTTTATCACAACCAAATCGCGTAGCTGTACGCGCTCATAGGTGGTGAATCGCCCACCACAGGCTGAACAAAACCTCCGCCTACGGATAGAGACGTGATCTTCTGCTGGGCGACTGTCTTTTACTTGAGTATCAATATTACCGCAAAATGGGCAGCGCATTGCAGTCCCCCTATCGTTTCAAGATATAGGGGGTAGCCCCCCAATTAACAGGAACTATAGGGGTAACATACAGAGGTTGGGTAGTATTTTTTGCGCCCCGCTAGATTTAGGGGCGCAACTGTTGCATTGACGACTCAGTTTTGCCCCAAAATGGGAGGGCAGAAGCCTTATTGATCCAGAAAACTGCGCAATTTTCGGCTACGGCTTGGGTGCTTAAGCTTACGCAGAGCCTTGGCCTCAATTTGGCGAATACGTTCACGCGTCACCGAAAACTGTTGACCCACCTCTTCTAACGTATGGTCGGTGTTCATCCCGATCCCAAAACGCATCCGCAAAACCCGTTCTTCGCGCGGAGTCAGACTGGCCAAAACGCGTGTTGTGGTTTCTTTTAGATTTTCTTGGATAGCGCTATCCAGCGGAAGAATCGCGTTTTTATCTTCGATAAAGTCGCCAAGTTGGCTGTCTTCCTCATCGCCAATAGGCGTTTCAAGCGAGATTGGCTCCTTAGCGATTTTCATAACCTTGCGCACTTTTTCAAGTGGCATTTGTAGTTTTTCAGCTAATTCTTCGGGCGTGGGTTCTCGGCCTATTTCATGCAGCATTTGCCGCCCTGTACGGACCAGTTTATTGATTGTTTCAATCATATGCACAGGAATACGAATGGTGCGAGCTTGGTCCGCGATGGAGCGGGTGATAGCTTGGCGAATCCACCAGGTCGCATAGGTCGAAAACTTATAGCCACGGCGATATTCAAACTTATCAACCGCCTTCATCAAGCCTATATTACCCTCTTGAATAAGATCAAGAAATTGCAAGCCACGGTTTGTGTATTTTTTTGCTATCGAAATCACCAAACGCAAATTAGCTTCCACCATTTCTTTTTTTGCTTGACGGGCTTCTTTTTCACCCTTTTGCACTTGATTTACGATGCGGCGAAATTCTGAGATATCAACTCCAACATATTGCCCAACCGACGACATTTCTGTACGAAGCTCGTCGACTTTGTCGCGAGATTTCTCCATAAGCGCTTGCCAACCGCGCCCAGGTTTTGTCGCCATTCGATCAGCCCACAGGGGGTCAAGCTCATAGCCTTGGTATTCGTCAATGAATTCACGCCGATTGATACGAGCGGCATCGGCTAATTTAACCATGGCTGAATTGATCGACATTATTTTGCGGTTTATGCCATAAAGCTGATCGATAAGCGCTTCAATGCGGTTGTTGTGTAGGTGCAAGCCATTGACTAGCAAAACAATTTCCGAACGCAATGTCTGATACTCTGTTTCATCATTAGTCGAAAACTGCGACGTGTCGTTCATTGTGGCTTCCATGCGTAAATCTTGCATGTCGGCCAAATTTGCATAATTGCGCGCAATCACTTCTAACGTTTCAAGCACGCGGGGCTTTAGGGCGGCTTCCATCGCGGCCAAGGACATAGCGGTGTCTTCATCGTCATCTTCATCGTCATCATTGTTGGAAATCGGATTGCCGTCAGCGTCTAGCTCTTGTGTGGATCCTGCCGAACGCTGCGTGGAGGCGGATTTTTCCACTCCCAGTCCCGTTAAACCGGCCTCTTCTAGATCATCGTCCCCTTCACCCGAACGACCAAAGGTAGCCTCAAGGTCAATCACGTCGCGCAGCAAAACATCTTCATTCAAAAGCTCTTCACGCCAAATGGTGATCGCTTGAAAAGTCAGAGGGCTTTCACAAAGCCCCAAAATCAT
>DPZQ01000228.1 GCA_003536295.1 Rhodobacter sp.
AACCCATCGTTTGCTTGACCGATTGGCCCCCCGTCAGCACCATATATTTGCCGCCCAAATAAAACGCCGCACGCATATTGCCAAAAATTGTAACGGGAGCCGCATAGTTCTTCAGCCCATCAACCAAAAACAGCCGCACGGTGGGGTAAAACTCATCGACCAGTCGTTCAATATGGCAAATTTGGCGCGCACGAATGGAAGCGGGCACGGCGTCCCACACATCTTTCCCCGCGATCAGCGATTGCAGGCGCTGTAGCGGCAAGATGATTTCCATATCCGTATCGGGGCGTTCCACATAGCTGACATTGTCTTCAGCGGCTTGGGTCACATGGCGAATGCGCTCTGCATCAAAGCCCATTTGGTATTCGAACACTTCGGGCAGGCAGAAAATATCGGGCAAATGAAAGGGAATATAAGGGATTTTTTGCCCCAAAGCCTGTATGCGCCAATGGCTCAGAAGCGAGGCGTCCTTATCAGGCGGGGCCTGTTCCAGTTCAAACTGGTTTTTTACCTCAGTGTCTTTTTGGCCGGTTTCAGAAAGCCCCAAAAGCCAATCCAGCGAAACATTATGCATTTGCGCCATTTTTGCAAGCGTTTCCACACGCGGCAGGCGCACCGATCCCGCATCCAGAATTTGCGACAGTGCCGATCGGTCTATGCCCAAACCATGGGCAAAGCCGCCCTTACTTTGCCCCGAGGCGACGATGATATCGTGAAGGCGGCCTTGAAACGCGCGGTGCAGATCCCGTTTATCCATGTGTTTATGTAACATATTTTACATATTATGCGCAAATATAAATTTTAATGCGCACATA
This sequence comes from Rhodobacter sp., assembly GCA_003536295.1. GTDB lineage: Bacteria > Pseudomonadota > Alphaproteobacteria > Rhodobacterales > Rhodobacteraceae > UBA10365. Next base: position 816 of record DPZQ01000228.1, read on the forward strand.
AGTATTTTTATGCACAAACTCTCATTTCGCAATAATTGGACCTGATTATAAAAGGGCATGTTTTTGGATTTTAGAATGAAGCCACTCAAACCTTACCTTACGCTTATTCTTTTTGTGGCGGCGCTTGGCCTTTGGGCCGCGCTGATTTTTCTAGCCCTGCCCGCTCTTGCCCCCTATCACGCGCAGGCCTTGGGATACGGCGGCTTGGCGCTGGTGCTCACGCTGCATTCATCGCTCACACATGAGGCGGTACATGGCAATATCTGCAAGCCGCGCTGGCTGAATGATGCGCTGATGCGGGTGAATATCGGGCTTTTTTATCCCTATGACCGCTATAATACCACCCACCGCCAGCACCATATCTGCGAAGCCTTGGGCCATCCGCATGACGATCCTGAAAGCTTTTACTATGCCAAAGCCGATTGGGAAAAATCGCCTCGCCCACTTCAGGCAATGGCGCGGTTTCAAAGTACGATGGCAGGGCGTTTGGCCTTGGGCTGGCTTTTGGGCCTGGGGCGGCTTTATGCTGGGGATGCGGGGGCCATCTGGCGGGGCGACCGCGTTTTGGCGCGGCAATGGGCCTTGCATGTCCTGTTCACCTTGCCAATTTTTGTAGTCCTTTGGGCGGCACCTGCGCTTAGCCTTGGGTCTTATATGGCCTTTGCAGTTTTGCCTTCGCTTATGCTACTTTCGGTGCGATCCTATATTGAACACCGCGTCGATGATGAGGCGATGGGGCGATCCGTGATTGTGGAAAGCAACGCTTTTTGGAGGCTGTTGTTTTTAAACAATAATTTTCACGCCATTCACCATGAACACCCCAGCTTGCCTTGGTTAGACATTCCAAACCACTATAAAACGCATAAGCTAGACTGGCATCAAAAGGCGCAGGGCTATGTGTTTTCAGGTTACGGCGCAGTTTTAGCGCGCTATGGTTTACACCTGCCACGCTGGTTTCAGCCCCCCGTTTACGAAAGCCATAATGACCAGCCCCAGCCCTAAGAAGCCACTTCAAGTAAAGCTAGATATGTATCTAGCCCCGCCGTCCGAGCCTGGCTTTCGCGCGATGACAGATTGCCTTTGCCATGATCTGGGGGATTACGCGAGGCTTGCGCCTGACCGCGATCCTGCAGAGCTTGCACAAAATGGGCAGCTCATTTTAGGTCATATCTGCGCCATCACCTTTGCACGGGCGAAGACTGGGCTTTACCACTACCTAGGCGCGCTGTCGCCGCGCGCGCCCGAAACCCCGCAGGGGCACTACCGTTCGGTGATCGTGGCGCATAAGGATAGCACAATTCAATCCATGTCTGATATTGATCCTACCCGCCATCAGATCGCGGTGAATGAAATCGGGTCTTTTTCGGGGCAAATCATTTTATCGCATATGCTTTTGGGCCATGGCGCATTGGCATTCCCACATCAAACCTTAACGGGCGGGCACGCTTTATCGGCTAAAGCTGTAGCCGAAGAACGGGCGGATCTGACCGCATTGGATGAAATCAGCTATGCGCTGATCAAGCGGAATGACCCGAAAACGGCTAAAAATCTGCGGATCATTGGCCATAGTGCGTCGCATCCGGGCTTGGCTTTTGTAACTTCAGGGCAAACAGATGCCGCAACCCTTGCGCTTTTGCGCGCGCGTTTACTTCAGTTTTTCGAAACCCAAAGCGGGCAAGCACTGGCGGAGGTGTTAGACCTGCGCGGCGCCACCTACATCGACCCCGCCGCTTATAAACCGCTTTGCGATTTATAAGGGCCAAGGGCGATAAGGTCGGCTTCAACATCAATATCAATCAAGCGTTGCGGGTCCAAGGCAATCAGGCTTTCATCGCCAAACACGCGCAAAAGCGCCCCCGCCCCCTGGTCACCGCTAAGGGATAAAAGGGCGGCAAAATTGACCCGCGAAAACCCCGCAGGCGGCAGGCGTTTTGCGCCCATAACCGCGCAAGCGCCGCCAAAACGACGTGTCATATCCGATATTTGCACCAGGTCAGCGCTTGTCACCAAAGGCATATCGGCCAGGCTGACCACGATATGATTAGCCCCCAAATCGCGTGCCATTAGCACCCCCGCAATCAAGCTTTGCGACTGTGCGGCGGCGCCCAAGAGCGGGCGGGCCACGCTAAAACCCTGAAATATCGGAATAAGTTCTGGGTTTGACAGAACAACCACGCGCGCGTCAAAGGGCGCATCGAGCATGGCTTTCGCGCTATAAGATGCCACAGCCTGCCCCCAAAGCGGCGCTAAAAGCTTATCATCCGAGCCAAATCGGCGCGAAAGCCCTGCGGCCAGAGTGATCCCAACAATCACGCCGCATCCGCGCTTTGTGCGATGGCCAAAACCTCGGCCAGAACAGAAACCGCCAAAACACGCGGATCACGCGCCGAAGCGATCAGGCCAATGGGGCCATGAAGCCGCAGGGTTTGGTCGGCGGTTACGCCAAATTCAAGCAAGGCCTGATCACGGTTTTGGCGCGCCAAACGCGACCGCTGCGCACCAATGTAGAAGGCTTTTGTGCGCAGGGCGGCTGCCAAAAGCGGGGGTTCAAAATCATGGTCGTGAAAAAACAGCAAAATAGCACAGCGCGCGTCAATGCTTAGCGTATCCAAGGCCAAGGGAGGCGCGCTGAACACTTGGGTTTGCACCCCAAGTTCGCCGGCGATTTGTGCTGTTTCCGCGTCTGGCGTGACCAAAATACCCGCATAACCGCAGGTTTGGGTTAGGGCGGGAAAACTTACCGCCTCGGGGCCCTTGCCAAAGGTTAAAAACCGTAGCGGCGGCAAATAGCGCAGTTTTAAGATATCACCTTGGCGTTCAAAACTGCCCGTAATCTGATCGTTCGGGTCAAAGCGCATGGCGCCCGTGCTTAGATTAAGGCAAAGCACCGCCGCTTGGCGAGCTGACAATTGCGCCGCCAGCGCTTTGATCACCGCGCCGTCAGGTCTTGGCAACAGCAATATTTCAAGCCCCCCCCCGCGGGGCAGCGTGTTGTCAAAATAGAGCGATCCTTTGCCGTATTTCAAAAGCCGCATTTGGCCTTTTTCCAGCGCGTCTAACGCGTGGCGCGTGATGTCATCTTCCACGGAGCCCGACGAAAGCGAGCCTTGCCGTTTGCCCTGTACAGATATGGTCATCAAAGCGCCAACGGGGCGGTAAGACGGGCCGTTGGCCGCCACCACAAACGCCAGAGAGCGCCGCCTTCCACCCCCAGCGACAAAAGCGCCAAAGGGTCGTCATAGGCCACAAGGGCTGTGTTTTGATCAAAGCCCATCTAGCCGCCTTGCATGAAGGGCATAAGCACCACTTCGCTATCGGCTGAAATCGGCGTGAACCACGCCTCTTTATAAATGCGCCCGTCAATCGCAAGGGATACGCCGCGTTCAATTTGCGGCTGCATACCGGGGTAGTCGCGGATCAGCGCATCACAAAGTTCTTTAAAGGTCGCGGCTTGCACCTCAACCTTTTCTTGGTCATTGGCATATTGGCGCATGGTGCCCCAAAGCGTAACGGCGACCATATCTAGCCCTTTAAAATCGCTTGCAAAATGCGCGGCGGTGACATTGGCAGCTGGGTTAACCGCTTGCCGATCGCGCGCGAAACAGCGTTTGATACGGCTCCCAAAGGCGGCACAATAGGTGTTTCTCCGACCCCGCGCACCCCGTAGGGATGGCCAGGATTTGGGATCTCTAAAATCACCGTGTCGATTCTGGGTAGATCCGAGGCCACGGGAATGCGGTAATCCAAAAAGCCCGAATTTTGCAAACGCCCGTCTTTGCCGTAGATATATTCTTCATTCAAAGCCCAGCCAATGCCTTGCGCCGCCCCGCCCTGCATTTGCCCTTCAACATAAGAAGGGTGCACGGCGCGACCCGCATCTTGAAACACGGTGTAGCGCAGAATTTTGGTGGCTCCCGTTTCAGGGTCAACTTCTGCGTCGCATAAATGCACCCCAAAGCTTACGCCTGCCCCGTCAGCATTCACTTCAAAATGCCCCGCAATTGGCCCGCCCGTTTCAAAGGATACGGCCGCGATTTCAGCCAAGCTTAGGGGCGGGAATTTGCCCGCATTTTCGCCCGCAGGCACGGCCGCGCCGTCTTCCCAGGTGACGGCATCGGCATCAATGCCCCAGATTTGCGCGGCACGGCCGCACATTTTTTGAATGGCATCTTGCGCAGCTTTGATTGTGGCAAGCCCCACCGAAAAGGTCACGCGCGACCCATCGGTGATGTCATTATGCCCCAAAGACGCCGTGTCGGCGATAATGGTACGGATTTTTTCGTAAGGCACGCCCAATTCCTCGGCCGCCATCAGGCTGATCGACGCGCGCGATCCGCCGATATCGGGGTTGCCCTCGATCACGGAAATCGTGCCATCGGTGTTCACATTAAGCGATACGCAGGTGTTGCCGCCAAAGTTAAACCAAAAGCCCGCCGACAGACCACGGCCTTGGTTTGGCCCCAAAGGCGCTTGGTAATGCGGATGGGCTTTTGCCGCTTCTAGTGTTTCAATCAAGCCCACGTCATCGAATGTGGGGCCGTAGGATGATTTGCTGCCTTTGCGGGCAGCATTTTTCAGACGCACATCGATCGGGTCAAGGTTTAGAATCTGCGAAAGCTCATCCACCACGCTTTCCACGGCATAAATCGCCATCGGCGCGCCCGGTGCGCGGTAGGCGGCTTCTTTCGGGCGGTTTGTCAGAACATTCCACCCCAAGGTTTCAACCGCCGCCATATCATAGGCCGCAAAAGCCGATTGCGCGCCCATGCTGACCGTTTCATTGGGGAAAGCCCCGCCTGAATAGCGCAATTCCGCGCGCCCCGCTGTGATGCGGCCATCGCGCGTCATGCCAATTTTCACGTCAATTGACGATGAAACCGTGGGGCCTGTTGCACGAAACACCTCGGATCGTGACATGACCAGTTTCACAGGCCGCCCCGATTTGTGTGACAAAGCCAGCGCCAAAGGTTCAATAAACACATTGGTTTTGCCACCAAAACCGCCGCCGATTTCGGAAGCGGTGACGCGCAGCTGGCTGCCCTCAAGCCCAAGTAAAGCCGAGCAAATATCGCGCACATTATACTGGCCTTGGGTGCAGCACCAAAGCTCGGCCTTGCCGTCTGTGGTCATTTGCGCAAGGCAGGCATGGGGTTCGATATAGCCTTGGTGGGTGGCTGCCGTTTTAAAACTGCGGGTCACAATTTCATCGGCCAAGGCAAAACCCGCGTCCGTATCGCCATGCCCGAATTGGCAGTGATAGGTCACATTTTGCGAAAAGCCTTCAGGCACGTTTTCAAGCGCACGCCCTGATTGCACGATGGGCGCATCGGCGCGCATTGCGTCATCAACTTCGATCACATGGGGAAGTGCGCTATATTCGACTTTGATCAGTTTCAAAGCCTCTTGCGCGGCTTTTAGGGTTAGGGCGGCCACCGCGGCCACGGCATGGCCGTCATAAAGCACGCGGGTGGTGGCAAGGCAGTTTTCTTGAATATCGCGCAAAGACCCTTCGTCTTGCGCCACAAGATCAGCACCTGTGACCACGGCTTTCACACCGTCATGGGCCAGCGCGGCCGAAAAATCGATCGATACAATCTGAGCATGGGCATGGGGGCTGCGCAAAACGGCGGCCATCAGCATGCCGGGGGCTACAGTGTCAGCACCGTAAAGCGCGCGGCCCGTGACCTTGTCATCGCCGTCAGGGCGGGCGGGCCTTGTGCCTACTTGTTTAAACTTGCGGATTTTTGAAACGTAATTCATCAAGCGGCCCTCATCTTTGCAGCGGCCGCCTGAACAGCGCTGATGATTTTATCGTAGCCCGTGCAGCGGCACAGATTACCTGCAAGCCAAAAGCGCAGCTCGCTGTCGGTAGGCGAAGGGTTTTTATCCAAAAGCGCTTTGGCTGCGATCAAAATGCCCGGCGTGCAGATACCACATTGCAAAGCCGCGTGATCGATAAAGGTTTGCTGTAAAATATGCAGACCATCGCCCGAGGCCATGCCTTCGATCGTGCTGACCTCCGCCCCTTGGGTTTCCACAGCCAAGACCAAGCACGAACAAACCAAGCGCCCATTCACCAAGACCGAACAGGCTCCGCAATCTCCAGTCCCGCAGCCTTCTTTGGTACCCGTAAGCCCCAAACGGTTGCGCAGCACTTCAAGCAGTGTTTCATCGGGCTCGCAGGTGAATTCAACGCCATCGCCGTTTACTTTAGTGGCAATATGAGTGTTTTTCATGATCAGGCTCCTGCGCGGTCAAAGGCGATTTGGGCGGTGCGGCGGGCCAACACGCCCGCAACGTGGGTGCGGTATTCAATAGTACCGCGTTTGTCATCAATTGGATTGCAAGCAACTGAAGCGGCTTTGGCAAGGGCTGCCATAGCGCTAGCCTCAAGCTTGGTGCCGATAATGGCCTTAACGCAATCTGAGTCCAGCAAAACGGTCGGCGCCACTGCGCCCAGCGCCACGCGGGCGGCCACAATCATGCCATCAGGCGCCAAAGTCACACTCACGGCGCAAGACACAACGGCAATGTCCATCTCAGAACGCGGCGTAAAGCGCAAATAAGCGTCACTACTTTTGAGTGGGCGGGCGGGCAGAAAAATCGATTCCACAAATTCGCCCTTGGTCAAAACTGTGCGGCCGGGCGCGGCTATAACACTTTCAGCCGCAACGTCACGGCTTCCATTTGGCCCAACAAGGCGCACGATTGCCCCTGCCGCCACCAAACAAGGCACGGTATCTGCGGCGGGCGAGGCATTGCAAAGATTGCCTGCCAAAGTTGCACGCCCCTGCACTTGAGTAGAGCCGATCAGCTGAAATCCTTCGGCCAAGCCGGGCCACGCGGCGCAAAGGGCTTTATGTTCGCCCAATTCCGCACCAGAAACAGCTGCACCAATGCGAAAGCCACCCTCATGGGGCAATATATCTCGCATGCCAGGAATATGTTTCACATCAACGATCAAATCAGGCGCTATCATTTGGGATTTAAGCTGCACCAAAAGATCGGTTCCCCCTGACAAAATCCGTGATATTCCCGCTTCATTTGCCAAAAGTTCTACGGCCTCAACAGCCGTTTGTGCGGCAACATAACGCATTTTTGTCCT
>DPZQ01000016.1 GCA_003536295.1 Rhodobacter sp.
GAACGCATAGCCCCTGAATGGTGGCTTGATGACCCCGACTGGCGTTCGGGGGCCCGCGACTATTGGCGTGTTGAAGTGAGTACTTCAGAACGGTTATGGTTGTTTTATGCGCATGGGGGGATTACTTCGGCGGGATGGTTTTGCCATGGTCAGTTTGCCTAGCGCTTGTATTATTCAATAAGGTTGCTATCGCAACTTTAGAATATTTCTAAAAGGAGCTCTCATGTTTTTGTCTAACCGGAAAAAGTTCGACAGTTTGACCGAGCAAGAGATCGTAGCTTTGGCCATTTCCTCAGAAGAAGATGACGCGCGCATCTATCGCAGCTTTGCCGCGCATTTGCGCCCCGAGTATGAGGCCTCGGCCCTGATGTTCGACGCCATGGCCCTAGAAGAAGATACCCACCGCCAAAGTTTGATAAACCTTCATGTCAATCGCTTTGGCACGGATATTCCGCTTTTACGGCGCGAACATGTGGCTGGATTTTACAATCGCACCCCAATTTGGTTGGCTAAAGCTCTTAGTCTTGCGGCCATTCGCTCAGAAGCCACCAGCATGGAAAAAACGGCTCAAAAATTTTATGAAAAAGCTTATACCAAGGTGCAAGATGCGGCCACGCGCAAGCTTTTGGGTGATTTGGCCGCTGCCGAGGCGGGCCATGTTGACAGCGCAGAAGAGCTGAGTGCGCAACATCTGCCCGACGAGACCCGTAATAAAGAAAATGCAGCAGCCCATAGGCAGTTTTTGCTGACATGGGTGCAGCCGGGCTTGGCTGGCTTGATGGATGGGTCAGTGTCCACCTTAGCTCCAATTTTTGCAACCGCCTTTGCCACCCAAGATACCTGGACCACCTTTTTGGTAGGTACCGCAGCCTCGGTTGGGGCGGGGATATCGATGGGCTTTACCGAGGCCGCACATGATGACGGCGTGTTATCGGGGCGCGGCTCACCTGCGAAACGCGGATTGGCTAGCGGCGTGATGACTACATTGGGAGGTATGGGGCACGCTTTGCCCTATTTGATTGTTGATTTTTGGACGGCCACAATCATTGCAATGATTGTTGTTTTTGTAGAATTATGGGCTATTGCATGGATTCAAAACCGTTTTATGGGCACCCCCTTTTGGCGAGCTACTTTGCAAGTGGTAGTCGGCGGGGCCTTGGTTTTTGCGGCGGGAGCATTTATTGGCGCGGGTTAAATCATATTACGGATAAGATACGGATCAGACTTGCATCCTCCCCCTTGCCATGAAAGTTTGGGCGAAAAATTGGGCCCAAATCATGCTTGCGATATTTCTTAAGACATTGCCGTTCTTCGCTATTATTGGTCTTGGTTATGGGGCAGCACGCACGCGCTTTGTCTCCGCGCAGGCAGCGGCAAGCCTGACACAATTCGTCTTTTACTTTGCACTTTCGGCCATGTTGTTTCGCTTTGCAGCCCAGTTGTCTTTAGCTGAACTTTTTGATTGGCGTTTTGTTGCGGCCTATCTTTTGGGTTCTAGTGTGGTTTACTGCCTGAGTTTTGGGATTTCGCGCATGCGCGGCACGAGTTTGGCAGAAGCCGCAATTGAGGCTCAGTGCGGCGTGATCGGCAACACAGGTTTTTTGGGCATGCCCATGTTGGTGGTATTGCTTGGGCCATTAGCCGCAGGGCCTGTTTTGATGGTTTTAGCCATTGATTTGATCGTTTTCTCCACCCTTATCACTATTGTTATCACTGCATCGCGCGAAGGTCGCATGACGCGGGCGGCATATGGACGACTGTTGCTTGGGTTGGTAAAAAATCCGATGATTGTTTCTATGTGTTTAGGCCTTGGCTGGTCGCTTTTGGCGCCGCCGATGCCTGTTGTGATGTCTGACTTTTTAACGCTGCTTGGCGGTGCCTCGACGCCGGGTGCACTGTTTGCCATTGGCGCCTCACTGGCCGTAAAATCGGCCGAGCGTTTGGGCGTGGCGGGCTGGATCAGCTTTACAAAGTTATTCTTGCATCCTGCTGCAGTGGCAATTGCTGCCTTTTGGATTTTTCATGTCGATGCCCATTTGGCCGCCGTGATGGTCTGCGCCGCAGCCCTGCCCGTGGCAGGAAATGTTTATATACTTGCCCAATATTTTGGCGTGGCTCCGCAGCGCGTTTCAGCGTCGATTTTGGTATCAACGGCCTTTAGTATTATCACCGTTTCGTTGGTGATCGCTTGGGCTTTACCGATCATGGTGCAAGCTGATGGAGGATAGGCCCAAAGCCGCTGCCATCTATATTGACGCCGATGCATGCCCCGTTAAGGCCGAGGCCGAGCGCGTAGCCACACGGCATAAAATGCGCATGATCCTAGTCTCAAACGGGGGAATTCGGCCCAGTGCCAACCCTTTGGTCGAAAGCGTCTTTGTTGCCGACGGGCCAGATGAGGCTGACAAATGGATTGCTGAAGCCTGCGGCTTGGGCGATGTGGTCGTGACGGGTGATATTCCTTTGGCCGCCAAATGTGTGGCCAGTGGTGCGATGGTTCTGAAACATAATGGCGAAGTACTTAATCAAGCCAATATAGGCATGGCTTTGGCAACGCGCGATTTGATGTCTGACCTTCGCTCTGCGGATCCGTTTCGCGCAGGCTCTGGGCGACCTTTTTCCAAAGCGGATCGGTCGCGTTTTTTGGATGTGCTTGAGCGATTGGTGCGCCAAGCAAAACTCTTGCCCAGTATATGAGGTTGTTATGACACCTAAAGCTGTGATCTTTGACATTGGCAATGTGCTGATCGAATGGGAACCCGAACGGTTCTATGACAGTGTGATTGGCCCCGAAAAGCGCAGCGCCTTGTTTGGTGAGGTTGATCTAGACGGGATGAACGCCGCCATTGATGCGGGCGCTTTCTTTAAAGAAACCGTATATCAGACGGCGCGCGCACACCCTAAATGGCAAGCCGAAGTTGAAATGTGGTATGACCGTTGGATCGAGATGGCTTCGCCGCGTATCGAAGGTTCGATCCACCTTTTGCGGCTGTTGCGCGCCAAGGGTATTGCGGTCTTTACCCTGACCAATTTTGGCATTTATTCTTTTGAATATGCGCAAACACAATATGATTTTTTGAATGAATTTGACCGCTTTTATGTGTCGGGGCGTATTGGTCTTTTAAAGCCAGACCCCGAGCTTTACGCCTTTGTTGAGCGTGACTGCGGCCTCGTGGGGGCTGAACTGATTTTTGCAGATGACCGAGAGGCAAATATTACAACAGCAAAGGCGCGTGGGTGGCAAGTTTATCAGTTTGGCACAGCACAAGGCTGGGCCGATAAATTGGTTGAGGTTGGACTTTTAACCATCAAAGAGGGGCAATTATGAGCGTTGCGCAAATTGGTTTCGACGCAGAGGCAAGCTTAACATGGGTGGACTTAACACAGGCTTTGCAAGCGGGCCATCAGCTGCCTAAGGCTGAAATTTCCGATATATTGCTATATCGTAACAAAGATACATTGCTTAATCGGGCTGCGTGGATTGATGGGATGGGGCAGCTTGTCAAAGTCGCCACAATCTTCCCGCAAAACCCAACCCAAGACCTGCCCACCGTAAACGGTTCAGTCACGCTGTATGATGATCTGACAGGGCTGCTTTCTGCTGTGATTGATTTTCACTTGGTGACCAAATGGAAAACTGCAGGCGATAGTTTATTGTCCGCCAAGCTTTTGGCGCGGCCTGACGCGCAAAATATTTTGATCATTGGCGCAGGCACCGTCGCGAAAAATATGGTTTTGGCCTATCAAAGCCATTGGCCTAACGCGCGTTTTACGGTTTGGAGTCGCTCATTCGTGGGGGCCGAGGTTATGGCCGCCCTGTTCCCCAATATGTGCGCGACTCAAGATCTGGCGGGTGCCGTGGCGCAAAGCGATATTATCTGCACCGCCACAATGAGTACGACCCCCATCTTGCAAGGCGCGTGGCTGCGGGCGGGGACGCATTTAGATTTGATCGGTGCCTACCGTCCAGATATGCGCGAAGTTGATGATCTTGCTTTAAAACGTGCGTCGATATTTGTCGACAGCCGCGTGACCACAATAAGCCATATTGGCGAGTTAAAAGATCCGATTGCGCGCGGTGTCATTGATGCAAGTGATGTCAAAGCCGACTTTTATGATATCGCCTCAGGTGCTTTTGCTCGTAGCTCAAACACCGAAATCACCATCGCCAAAAATGGCGGTGGCGCACATCTGGATTTGATGACGGCAGATTATATTTCTCGTGCATGGCAAAACCGCAAATCCTCTTGAGGAGCAGAATCGCTCAGGGTTAGGGAAGTTTTTTTTGCGATGGTTTGATCAGGCCAAACAGGCTTGATTTCACCATTGTGCCCGTATCAGGCCTTGCGCGCGATGCCAAAACGGGCTGCAGGTCGGATGTCTTGGCGCTGGCTTCGCGCATCACTATGTATACACCGCTAGCCATAATCACGCCAGCTCCCACTAGGGTGAAATTATCAGGCCATTCACTAAAGAATAAAAACCCATAAAAAATCGCCCACAGCATTTGCGAATATTGCATCGAGGCCACAATAACCGCCTCGGCATTGCGGTAGGCGGCTATAATGAACAGCGTGGCCACAAAGCCAAAACTCGCGATCACCGCGATCAGCCCCATATCTTCTATGGGCATAGGCTTATAAACAAAGGGCAAAGCTATTCCCAAGACCACAAAATTGGCCAGCATAGGGTAAAGGATCAGCACGGCAGGACGCTCGTCCGAACCAATCTTGCGCGCAATGACCGAGGAAAGCGCCCAAAAAACGGCCGAAGCCAAGGCCGCTAGATGTCCCAGCTCTAAGGGTTGCACCGATGGGCG
>DPZQ01000191.1 GCA_003536295.1 Rhodobacter sp.
GTAATAGCCGAAACCAATACCCATCGCCATGAGTGTAAAGGCAATCGGAAAGCCTAAAAAAACAATCAAAATGAACAGGCCAAGCATCATAATCGCGATCTGTGGATCGGTCATGATTGATCTCCTTTTTGTGCCGATTTAGCCTGTTGCATCAACAGCTCTTCTGTTTCGAAAACATCCTCATGTGCAGCAATCCATTCATTATGACGGATGCAATAAAGACAACGGCAGATCTGCCCAATCCCTTGGATGAACAGCAAAAGACCTGCCGCAACCATTACGGTTTTGAATTGATAAATTGGAATTCCGGCGGGGCTATTTATAGAAACTTCAGCATAGCCCCAGCTTTTGGCCGAATACTTCCAGCCCGACAGCACAAGCGCCGTTACGCCTGGGAAGAAAAAGGTTAAGTAAAGGAAAAGATCAACCTTAGCTTGCGTTGCTGGCTTCCAAAGTCGATAGATGAAATCCCCACGTACATGACCGCCGCGCGACAAAGTATAGGCGCCGCCCATCATAAAAAGGGTTCCATAAGCTATAAAAGACACATCAAGTGCCCAGGCTGGCGGGCGATTAAAGCCGTAACGCGCCAAAACACTGTAGCCAGTGCCAAATGCCATAAGCACGATCAACCAAGCAAAAACTTTACCGAACTGTGCCGAAAGCTCGTCAGCGAAGCGGATTATTCTGATCATTATATGCCCCGAAAGGTATGAGAAAAGCCTCGGCAGAAACTCTGCCGAGGCCTATTTAAGCGTAAAGACTTAAAGCTTAACTTTACCGGGGAAGTAATGTTCATATGCCAAACCAAAGTCAGGCGCATTCATAAGCTCGTAGTAGGATACGCGCTCAACCCATGCACGCTGGCTGTCTAGCACGCGCTTCATATATTCGTCTTCTTCCAATACTGGGATCAACTTATCCCAGCCTTGGATCTCGGCATCCAAAATCTGTTTTGATGTCCGGTGCACTTTAACACCATGATCATTAACCAGTTTTTGTAAATCTGCCGAATATTGATCCATCGCCAAAGCGGTGTTTGACGTTGACGCAGCTTCAACGCCGAAACGCAAGATTGCAGCAAGATCAGGGTCAAGATCGCTCATAACATCTTTGTTGAAGATGAATTCAAACGACTCAGACGCTTGGTGATATGATGACAGATAGTAGTTCTTCGCCACGTCTTGTGCACCAAAACGCATGTCTGACGATGGGTTATTGAACTCAAACGCATCGATCACGCCACGTTCCATCGCAGGCACAATTTCGCCACCTGGCAATTGAGCAACAGACATGCCGATGCCTTGCATCAAGTCTGCGGCCAAGCCAACTGTACGATATTTCAAACCTTGCAAATCGTCGGTTGTGTTAACTTCACCTTTGAACCAACCTAAAGGCTGTGCAAACATTGGGAAACCCAAGTGGCCTTCAACGTTCAAGCCCAAAATATCTTGGGTCAATTCGTTGTAGAGCTCTTTGCCGCCGCCTTGGTAGAACCAAGACAACATCGTTGTAGACGAGCCACCGAAAACGGGGCCAGTACCGAAGAGCGACGCGCCCTTGTGTTTGCCGTACCAATAGGCGCAAACTGAGTGCGCCGCATCGATAACACCGTCAGATACAGCGTCCATAACTTGGAAGGCTGCTACTACTGCACCCGCTGGCAATAGATCAATCGTCAAGCGGCCGCCCGACATTTGCTCAACCCGAGTAGTATATTGGCGTGCAAAATCCATCCAAATATCAGATGCCGACCAAGAGGTTTGCATTTTAAGCACCATAGGCGCTTGTGCCAAAACCGCTGGCGCTGCCAATGTCGTTCCCGCAGCGATACCGCCCATAGCGGCGCCTTTGCTTAGAAATGAACGCCTTGAAAACTGTTTATTCTTTTCTACCATCTTTGGTTCCTCCCAAAATCTAAGATTAGGTCGAGCTAAACTGCCCGCTTTAAAATACTTTAGTCCCCTCCCCACCGAAACACGCGTAAGCACCGAGGGTTGTCGTCTTAATGTCGCAAAAAAAATTACCAACACCCAAGCTAAATAGCTAGAAATTGGTAAATTTATGTAACCGCTTTGTGATCAGGTTTACAACTATAAAGTGTAAAAATATTTTTTAATCTTGATTATTGAGATTTTTAATTAAATTAATGCGATAACGAATAGAGAAATTACAATAATTACTTTACCTAATCCTAAAATTTTTCTTTCCTGTTAGGCCTTAGCCTTTACCTCGCCATGGAATCGTCTTTTGAATCACCCAACGCATGATTAAATCAAAAGCCAAACCCAAAATTCCCATGATCAAGATGGTCACCCAAATTAGCTCATAATCCGAAACGGTACGCGCGACATTTTCAATAAATCCTATGCCTGTGGTGCCTGCCAACATTTCAGCCGCCACCAATGTGCCCCAGCACACGCCAATTGCAATCCGCACACCGGTCAAAATCTCGGGAAGGGCATTGGGCAAAATCACATACAACAAGATTTGGCGATTACTTGCCCCAAGAGAATGCGAGGCGCGAATTTTTGATAATTGGGTGCCTGCAGCACCAGTGCGAGCGGAAATCACCATGATCGCAAAAGCCACCATAAAGAGCAAAAAGATTTTCCCGTCATCTTGGATGCCAAAGATGGTCAAAATCAGCGGCGCCCAAGCCAAAGGTGGCACCGGGCGGTATAGCTCAACCACTGGGTCCAAGACGCCTTTTATGAATTGCGAAACACCCATGTAAATTCCCACAGGAACTCCACATAGAATGCCCAATCCCATGGCGACCAATACCCGAAAAAGCGAGTCCCATAAATGCCCATCAAGCGCGGGGACAGAGCCCAGATCGATATCGCCTTGCGCCAAAGCCAAAAGACGATCTTTGGTGTTTTCTTGTACCTTACCGTCCACCCCATGACGGGCATATTCGCCAGCCCAAAGATCTGCCAATGCATCAGGGATGACGAACGCCACGACATCGGCGATCGGTAGCCACTTCCACCAAAGCAAAGGCGTGCCCTTAAAGCCGCCCCCATCTTCCACATCTGGATCTGCTAATTCGGCAAAAGTTACCACAACATCCATAGGTTTAGGCAACCAACGACCGGAGCCTTGCTCGGAACATTGCGTGCGTGACTTAACGACCCCTGCCCCCGGAACAAACAACGCGTCGATTACTTTTAAACTTCCTTTGGCGTGTGCCTGTGCACGCGCCAATTCTTGAAAAACCTTCATCAATGGTGCGAAACTGCCTGCGGGAAAGATAGAGCCGTCATCTAGGCGATTAAAAATACGATCAAGTGATTTAATATAATCCTTTCGGGCTTCCACGTCTGCGTCACTAAATTGCTGCGCTTTTGTAGCAGCAGACAAGGCTTCGATTTTTTGAGTGATCAGGGGAATACGCGTGGCGTAGGCGGGTGGAATATTTTTAAGCGTTACGAAACGATCGGACAACAGTGCCGCATCTTGCGAAAGTTGGTCAAACAAAATACCGCGCGCTGTTACCGGAAGCAGTGGAATTTCGGTGTAGGTTGCACCCCATTTGGGTTGCGCAAGTGCTTCGGCACTTGGCTCCACAGCACTTGGACCGGCATCGAGCGCAATAGCTATGGCACGCAACTCTTGGCTCAGAAGCTCAATTTGCGCCGCAACCTCAGGGCTTTGCTGATCTGGATCAGAAGAAAGGCCCAGCAAGGACTGCACATCGTCAATAACCAGCTCTAGCACTTGTTGTTCGTCACGGCTAAAAGCCTGTTTGGGCATACTGTCTCGCAAGGCCTCAATTTGGGCGCCATTACGCGCTACAAGCTGTGTCGATTGATATGACCGCGAACCGATGGGCAACACAGCACGAATAGGCGAGAGCGCCTCATCCAGCTTGGCAATTTGGCAAAGCTCATTCGCAGCATTTGGAAAATAGGCTCGCGCCACGCCCCAAGAAAAGTAAAACCAGATTAACAAAAGCGCCGAAACACCACAAAGTGACCAATACCACCCACCTTTGGTACGTTCAGGGTCACCAAAGACCTGATCTTGACCGTTCTTGCGATACTCTTTGCGGCCAATGTAAATTGACACTCCAAAGGCGAGCAACAAAGTAAGAATAAAGACAGCAGCGATGGCCGCCCTTTGATCTGCTATAAATTCAAACACGGCCCATGATCTCTTCTTCCATGTTCCAAATCATTGTCAAAATTTCTTCTCTAACTTTTGTGAAGTCTTTATCTTGACGAATGGCGCGGAGCGGTTCGCTTAAACCCCTTTCAGCAAAGGGCAAATGATATTCTTTGTGAATGCGCCCCGGCCTTGGGGCCATCACAAACAGCCTTTCTCCCAGCAACAGGGCCTCTTCTACCGAATGGGTTATGATAATGATGGTCTTACCGGTTTCTTTCCAAAGTTCTAAAATCAAGGACTGCATCTTTTCACGCGTCAAAGCATCCAGCGCACCCAAAGGCTCATCCATCAAAATTACGTCGGGGTCATTAACCAAACAGCGCGCCAAAGCGACCCGCTGCTGCATGCCCCCGGAAAGCTGATAGGTTGGCGTTTCACCAAACCCCTGCAAACCCACAATATCAAGCCACTTTTCTACTAAATCAGCGGCCTCAACGGCCTTGGTTTTTTTCATTCGCAAGCCGAAATCAACATTTTTTTTGACTGACTGCCATTCAAATAAGGCCCCTTGCTGAAAAACCATGCCGCGCTCAACTCCCGGCCCATTGATCAACCGATCACCCAAGATCATTTCACCCGCCGTTGGTTTCAAAAACCCTGCAACCATATTCAATAAAGTCGTCTTACCGCAGCCAGAGGGACCGAGGACAGCCAGTAATTCGCCCTTTTTGAGGGTAAAGTTAATATCTTTAAGCGCATGAACCTCAGCCCCAGTTTGCGGGTTACGATAGGTCATCGATAGGTCTTTGCATGTAAGATCGGCCATCAGTTGCGCTCATCTCTAAATCAAAACGTCGGTCCGAATTGGTAACATCAAAGCAAGTCGTGATGTTAAGTCCAAAAAAAACAGATTTATAAGTCCAAGGGATTTGGAGGCTAAAAATCAAAAGGCGGCCCCTAAAAGGCCGCCTTTCGTTGGGTATTTAAACCCTATTTGAGATAAGAACCGTCAAGGGTTTTGGCGATCATTGCCCCATCTGAGTCGTTTGAATAAAGCAAGCCAAGCGATGCTGCTGCTTGGGCAGCAATACCATTTTTGTTAAAGAATGTGGCAATTTGTTCTGCTGCAGTCGGGAAAATGAAGTCCGCCATTTGTGCTTTGGTGGTCTCAAAATCCATACCCGCATCGGCGGCAACTTTAGTCACTTGCGCGTCAGAACCCGTCCACGCACGGTTGGACTCTTCGGTTACTTCCATAAATGTACGCAACAAATCTGGATTTTCGGTTGCGAATTTCTCAGTGACAGAGATCACGTCGAATGACCCAATCCCAGCAGCGACTTTTTCCGCTTTGGTCATGATTGGCGTGCCAACTTCACCCGCAGCTTTGGCAGAAGCCCCGCCAAAAATACAGGCCATATCCACCGCACCATCGGCCAAAGATTTGGCTCCATCTGCAGGGGCTTGATCCACGATCGTCATTTTTGCCATGTCAACATTTAGGTGATTCATGTAGCTTTTAAAGGCAAAATCGGCCATTGTGTTCAAAGGAACGGCGACCGTTTTGCCTTCTAGTTCCGTCGCATTAGATGAGGTAATCCCCAAACCATTGCGCACGAAACAATTATTGGCTTCATAAACCACCGCGATGCCCACCATCTTAATCGGCGCGCCCTGCTGGATGGCAGTCACGAAGGGGGCCAAGCCTTGCGAGTAAGAAATATCGATGTCTCCCGATAGCATAGCCTCGGTCATGGCTACACCAGTCGAAAAGTCGACCCAGTTCACATCAACGCCCATCGCCTTGTCATAGGCTTTGTCGACTTTGGCGATCTGGTTTGGAGTGGCCCACTCTAGAAAAAATGCGGCATTTACCGTATCTGCTGCAAAAACCGCCGAGCCCCCTGCCAAGGCAGCGGCGAATGTTAGGCCAGCGGCAGTAATCTTTGTTTTTTTCATTTTAATCTCCCTTTTTGGTTGGTCTTGAAAAGATTAAGTCTTAAATTAATTTGGGTTGCAATAACAATTTTCAGCCAAAAAGATGAAAGCCTGTAAGTGGGCACAAGCTGACTTTTTACGCCTCGTTTGAAAGGCCCATCGCGCTTTACATCTAGACTTTTGGTTTCTTACTTGTCGCAAGCTAGGAATGGCTAAGAGGATGACAAAGGCCATAAACGCCTTTATGTTTGTTCTTAATCAACTGACCTTACAAGATATTGCTTAAAAAGGCCCCTCTTTTGGCTCATATTCCCCCGATTGGGGCCAGACTTCATGTGCACTCTCATAAGATCTAAAAAATAAACAATCAGGAGAAAGCGATGACGACAACACTTAAAAACCAAGCACATCATCCAAAGTCTTCTGTTGATGTCTCCTATGATGTGGTGATCGTGGGCGGTGGGGCCGCAGGCATTTCCACCGCAGCAAGCCTTTTGTCGCGCCAATCAAATCTGAATATCGCAATTCTCGACCCCGCCGACGTACATTATTACCAACCTGGCTGGACAATGGTTGGTGGAGGCATTTTTTCCCCCAAATCCACCATTCGCACCATGTCATCTCTGATTCCATCAGGTGTTAAATGGATTCAAGCCGCGGTTGCGGCCTTTGACCCTGACAATAATGCCGTAGCGCTAGAAGATGGCCGTGCCATTGGTTATGTGCGTTTAGTAGTCTGCCCTGGGTTGGTATTGGATTGGAGCAAAGTTGAAGGGCTGAGCGCCACGCTGGGTAAAAATGGCGTCACCTCAAACTACCGTTATGACCTGGCACCCTATACATGGGATCTGGTCAAAAGTTTAAAATCAGGCCGCGCTGTCTTTACCCAACCGCCCATGCCGATCAAATGTGCGGGCGCTCCGCAAAAAGCTATGTATCTGTCGGCCGATCACTGGCACCGCACAGGTGTACTTGGCGCAATCGACATCAATTTTCATAATGCTGGCGGTGTACTCTTCGGTGTAAAAGAATATGTACCTGCACTGATGTCTTATATTGAAAAATATAAAGTGAATCTCAATTACTTCCATTCGCTGAGCGCTATTGATGGGGCCGCGAAAAAAGCATGGTTCACAGTTGCAAAACCAGACACCCCCGCCCAAACGGTCGAAGTTGAATTCGACATGATCCATGTTACACCCAACCAAACCGCGCCTGACTTTATTAAGCAATCGCCCCTTGCCGATCCCGCAGGTTGGGTGGATGTCGACCAAACCACTTTGCGCCATAGGTCCCATGATAATATCTGGTCATTGGGAGATGTGATGAATGCCCCCAATGCCAAAACCGCCGCTGCGGTGCGCAAACAAGCGCCAATTGTGGCTGAAAATATTGTGGCGGACATTAAAAGCCAAAGCCATATCTTCCATTATGATGGCTATGGATCGTGCCCATTGACGGTTGAGCGCGGCAAAATCGTTCTGGCCGAGTTTGGCTACGGCGGCAAATTATTGCCAAGCTTTCCAACTTGGATCAATGACGGTACCAAACCTACGGCCTTAGCGTGGTTCTTAAAAGCAAAAATGTTGCCATGGATCTATTGGAATGGCATGCTACGAGGCAAAGAATGGATGGTAAAACCTAAAAAAGTATAGCACCAAAGGGCCTGACATCATGGCGGCCCCTTTTCATCTGGCGGGGCCTTGGACAGTTAAGGACCCTTTATGCGCCCCATTATCCCCAACTTGCGTAAAAATGGCATCTTTTTGGCCCTTTTGGGTGCCACCATTTTGGCCCCCGACTCGTTGCTTATGCGCCTTTCAGGACTAAGCGGGCCTAATATGCTATTTTGGCGGGGCCTATGTAGTGGCATAGTCTATATTGGTGTTTGGGTGTTCTTCGAAAAGCCCCACCTTAGACAGATTTTGCGCCCCTTTAGTGCAAGTATATTTTGGTTCTTGATTGCCTTCCAGGTGGTAAATGGCGCGGGTTTTACCATTGGCATTGCCAATGCGCCCGTCAGTTCGGTATTATTGGGCGTTGCCACGATGCCTTTGATGGCGGCGGTTTTGAGCGCTATTTTTTTGAATGAGAAACTCACCCTACGTCTAACCGTCACAATTGGCTTCGTTTTGGCTGGTTTAACCTTGGCGATGGCCAATAAAGACGGTGGGGCCTTGGCACTTGACCGTTCAACCGCCTTTGGCGCTTTGTGCGGCCTTGCCGTTGCCATTAGCTTAGCCGCGAATTTCGTAATCGTACGCAAAAATAGAGATTTGCCATTTCCATTGGGAATGGGCTTGGGTGCGATTTTGGCGGGTCTTTTAGGCCTATGGATGACGCAGACCACTCCATTTGCAGATCTAGGATCGGTATTGATTATTGCAGTTACTGGGGCTGTGATCGTACCCTGTTCATTGTTTTTACTAACATTATCATCACGATACACAAGTGCGTCGAACGTTAGTTTAATAATGTTGCTAGAAACGATTCTGGGTCCCATTTGGGTCTGGGCCTTTTTGGGAGAAAGCCCAACAAGCTTTATGCTGGCAGGTGGCAGCCTTGTAGTAACAACCCTGGTGTTTTATTTACGTAACAGTGGCACCATTAAAACCCGCCTCTAGACTCAGCCTGCGCTTAATTCCATAGTAATATGTTGTTCTTGCGTTTTTTCGATCAAAAACTC
This sequence comes from Rhodobacter sp., assembly GCA_003536295.1. Lineage (GTDB taxonomy): Bacteria > Pseudomonadota > Alphaproteobacteria > Rhodobacterales > Rhodobacteraceae > UBA10365. The sequence continues at coordinate 8,738 of DPZQ01000191.1, forward strand.
TAACACATTGGTGCTTTCTAGGGCCGATTTCAAAATTGCATTGATGACAGGCTCACTAGGCGCAACGTTCAAAACGTTAAAAATCATGCGCTTAGTATCAGCAATTTCAAAAACAACTTCTAGCCCCCCCGCACGGTTTGTGCGACATCCGAGGAAGTATCTTCCATTCTCACTATGATAAGCCATAACGAATCCTTTTCAATAAACTTAATCAGGCGCTCGCAGGGGGGCAAACACCAGAACGAAAAGGCTACACACAGCTTTTTGTATTATTATGTTACATAAACACCACATATGGATGAAAGATTATCTACCCTATACGATAAACCCGTAAAGATCCCATTCGGCATCGGTGACTTCTTGTGTCATTTTAATATATTCAGACCGTTTTACAGCAACAAAACCCTTATGCAACACATCGCCCAAAACGGCGCGCATAAAGGGGGAATCGTTGCAAAGATCAATTGAATCCAACCAGCTGCGCGGCATCTCGCGCGTGGCACTTGCGCCATAGGTGCTTCCTTCGACGGGGGGGCCGGGATCAATTTGACGGGTTATCCCCTCAAGCGCGCCAGCCAAGGTGACGGCCCCGACCAGATAGGGATTAGCATCAACCCCCGCCAGTCGATGTTCGAAATGGCGCGAAGCTGCAGAGCCGGCAGGAACACGCAGCGCCACAGTTCGGTTTTCAATGCCCCAGCTGTTATTGGCAGGCGAATAGATTGCTGACGAGAAACGCCGCCAAGAGTTCAAAAACGGTGCTAAAACCAACATAGATTCAGCCATACTATGGCGAATACCACCGATAGCGTAACGCATGACGGGCGATAACTCTCCCGATGGCAGGTCGGCAAAGACATTGTTCCCCGTCACGTCATTCAACGATAAATGCAAATGCATACCCGATCCCGCCGACTGACCAAACGGCTTAGCCATAAAGCAGGCCTCCATATCAAAACGCCGCGCGGTACTGCGGATTAGACGTTTTGCGGTGATCACATCATCGGCGGCGTGCAGCAAGTCACGATAGCGCAACGTGAATTCATATTGCCCCGCGGCATATTCGGAAATCACCGTTTCCAGAGGGATCCCAAGGGTTTTTGCCCCTTGGTAAATCGCGTCTAGAAATGGAGACATCTCGTCTAGTTCATCCACGGACATAGTGTTTGTATGCAAATGGCGTCTTTTGCTCATCGCATAGCGAGCGGGCTGTTTGCGCCCGCGGTTATCGTTTTCGCGATCAACCAGATAAAACTCAATTTCCAAAGCACCCATCGGCGTAAAGCCCATCTCGCGTGCGCGCACAACTTGACGCACCAAAGCGTGGCGCGGCTCGGCGGCGTTTGGTTCGCCGTTCGGGTCCCACATGCTGACCAAAACATGACCCCGCCCCGTAGCTGGCATAAATCCCAAAGTCCCCGCTAAGGGCCAACAGCGAGAGTCCCCCCCACCATCTTTAAGCACCAGGCCGGTTTCATCGACATCATCGCCTGCTATATCTTGTGCAAATAGCGACGCAGGCATGCCTCGCCCTGAAGCAAAAAGCGGTTCTAATTCGTGACGCCTGATAATTTTACCACGTCCAATACCTTGACTGTCGGTAAGCACAACATCGATTCCCTCGACCTCCGGATAGGCCGCCAAAAAGGCCAGAGCTTCGCTTAGGTCAGCTGTGCCAGGAAATTTTGTCATGCATGTCTCTTTCTGCGATGTTTTTTTCTTTTGCCACTCTTACCCAGAATTGCCAATGCCTTACAGGGGGCTTTCAAGGGTTACGGCTGAGTGAGTGATTTTTCTAACCGAGGATAGCGCACCCCAAGGGTCACGGCGCGTGCCACAAAGGAAATAAGAAGTGCGCACCAAAGCCCGTAATTGCCAAACTGCCCCACCAAAAGCACCGCACAAACCGCGTAGATCACCAAGCTGATCGCCATCATATCGCGCATATCCCTTGAGCGCGTGGCCCCGATAAAAATTCCATCTAACATCCAAGGAATAATCCCCACCAAAGGGGCAGCCACTATAAAGGGCGCGTAAAGGGCGGCAGCGGATTGCACCGAGGGGGATTTTGCCATCAGGGCAATGATCTGCGGGCTAAAGCAATAAAAAACCACCGCCAGAACCGCGCAAAGCCCCAAGCCCCAAGCCAATGTCATCGTGCAAGAGCGGCGCAGCAACACACGATCACCACGCCCAATGGCTTGGCCCACCAATGTCTCGGCCGCAAAGGCGAAACCATCAAGCCCGTAGGCGGTGATATGTAAGAACTGAAGCAAAATATGATTTGCGGCCAGCGTCTCATCCCCGAAATCCGCACCCCACAGGATGAATGAGACGAAAATCGCCTCCAACATCAAAGACCGCAACAAAATATCACGGTTCACAGTAAACATTGCACGCAACCGCCCAAGGTCAAACACCTGCGCCCAGTCGCGCCCAAGGTTGGGCCAAATGCCCGCGCGGCAAAGCCAAAGCCCTAAACCAAGCCCCGTCCATTCAGCGGTAAAGGTAGCCCAAGCCACCCCTTCTGCACCAAGCCCTAAGCCCAACACAAACCATAAATCCAAGACCACATTCAGGCCATTCATCCAAAGTTGCAGCATTAAAACCGCGCGCGTGCGCTCTTGCCCTATAAGCCAGCCCGTGACACCGTAAAGCGCAATCAATGCAGGAGCACTAAAGACGCGAATGCCCATATAGGCCTGTGCCAGATTTTCAACGGGCGCCGAGGCGGGTGACAGGGCAAAGGCAAGTGCAAATAGCGGCTCCTTGAGCAAAATAACTACCAGCCCCGCAACAAAACCAATAGCCAAGACCCGCAACAAATAGGCCGCCATTTCGCGCAGGTCACCACGGCCAAAAGCTTGGGCAACAAAGCCCGTCGTGCCCATGCGCAAAAAGCCAAACATCCAATATAGTGCGGTTAAAATCGTCGCGCCAATGCCCACCGCACCAATGGTGACTGCATCGCCCAATTGTCCCACCACCGCCGTATCAACCGCGCCCAAAATGGGAATGGTGACATTCGCAAGGACGATGGGCAAAGCAATGCGCAGCACGCGACGATGCGTGATTTGGGTTTTAACAAGGGGTGACGATTTAGGGGTCATGATATCCAATCAGATAGCAGCACTTAACCCAGCGACGAAAGCGTCATTAAGACCAACGCATATCGCAAGGATTTTCCCACAAGAACAAGCACAAAAAACGGTAAAAGCCGCACTTTTGCCAATCCAGCCACCAGTGTCAGAGGGTCGCCAATCACTGGCACCCATGAAAAAAGTAAACACCAAATACCGTAGCGTTCAAACCAACGGGCAGCGCGCTGCATATAGGGGCTTTGAGCGTCACGCGGTTTTTGTGGCCAATAATAACCCATACCCCAATTGACCACAGCGCCCAAAACATTGCCCAAGATCGCCACACTTAGTGCCAAGATCCACTGTGTTTGCCCTGACAAAACCACCGCCACCAAAGCCGCCTCAGATGTGCCAGGCAGCAATGTAGCCGAGCTAAAGGCTGACGCAAATAGCGCGGATAAAAGCCAAATTTCTGCCATGCACCCCCCAAACTTGCGCTCCTATAGCATGCAAGCCAAGCGGCGGCCAAGGTGGCATGTGCATTTGCGCTAGACATCCGCCAAAAAGCCGGCACACTACCCCTACATAAAAGGGTATATATATGCTGGTCATTGGCTTAAAATTTTTACATTTCTTGGCACTATTTGCCGCGGGCGGCTTAGGTATTGGTGGGGCTATTGTGCAATCAGCGCTCATCAAAGCGGGCCAAGCCCCTAGCGCCGCACTGGGTCGGGCATTGCGCCTTTTAAGCATTATAGGCCTGATCGCAATCGTAACGCTTTGGATCACAGGGGTTGGACTGGCACATGCGCTTCATGGCGGGCTAGGGATCAACACTGCATTTGGAATTAAGCTGGGGGGCGCAAGTTTGGTTTTGGCCAGCGCGGTCTTATCAAACCTGCATTTGGCCAAAGCCGCACGTCTAAGCCAAGCCCCTAACCGCGCCTATCTTAAACCTTTGATGACGCTTAGTCGTTTGGGTTTGGTTGTTGCATTGGTGGCAGTTGCGGCTGCCTTTCGCTAACAGATTGGCCGTTTTCGCCTAAAAGCGCTTCCCCCGCTTGACGAATGATCTGTGCAATGTGCAAAAACTCCTTTGCCATGGGGCTGGCCTTTCGCCAAATCATCCCGATGGTGCGTTGGGGTTCGGGCTTCGCAAAACGCCCAAGGCTGACCTGCGCAGAGCGCGTCTCGACCCCGATGGCCATTTCGGGAATAAGCGTGACCCCAATCCCAGATGCGACCATTTGCACCAAAGTCGACAACGAACTGCCGTCCAAAAGTTCGCGAGGGGCGGCATCTTTCACTTGGCAAAATGCTAAAGCCTGATCGCGAAAACAATGGCCTTCTTCCAATAAAAGAAGTCGCAATTCGCGCAAAGTTTCAATCTTTGGTACAGGCCGATCAGCAAAGTCGATGGGCCGCACGAGCACAAAAGATTCCGTAAAAAGCGCAGTTTCGCTAAAGGCGGGTTCAGAAATGGGCAGGGCAACAAGGGCCGCGTCCAACCGGCCCTCCAAGAGCTCGACAATCAGTTTTGGGGTGACCGTCTCACGCACATGCAGATCAACTCCAGCGTAAAGCGTCATCATCGGCCCGATGATGCGAGGCAAAAGATAGGGGGCGATGGTGGGAATAACCCCCAAACGTAAGCGCCCAAGGGGAGTGAGGCGGGCTGCTTGGGCCAGTTCTTCCACCTCTTGAACGGCGCGTAAAATAGCTACGGCGGAGCTGCGGAGATCTTGCCCAAAGGCGGTCAAGCGCACCTCTTTTGGTCCGCGTTCAAACAAGGGCAGGCCAAGCTCGCCCTCAAGGTCTTTAATTTGCATCGATAAGGCGGGCTGAGAAATCGCACAGGCTGCCGCGGCATGGCCAAAATGCCCATGCCGCGCCAAAGCTTCGAAATAGCGGAATTGTTTAAGGGTCAGGTTGTTCATAAGTTAATCTTATCGCACTCATAAGAAAATACAACTTAACCTAATCGAGTTTCTTTGATAAGCCCCAAGTCAAGAAAGCAAAGCCCCCTTTTTTGGCACGCTTTTTCCCGATTTCAGCAATCAACGGAGCTTACAATGGACAAGAATGATCTAAGCAAATGCCCAGTAATGCATGGCGCAGTTACCAAAGCAGGCAAGGGTGGCACCTCAAGCCGCGATTGGTGGCCAAATCAGTTGAATTTGAAAATTCTTAATCAAAATGCGCGCAAGAGCCATCCGATGGGTGCAGATTTTGATTATGCCGCGGAATTCAAAAAGTTAGATCTTGAGGCGCTAAAAAAAGACATGCTGGACTTGATGACCACCTCACAAGAGTGGTGGCCTGCGGATTACGGCCATTACGGGCCATTTTTCATCCGCATGGCGTGGCACTCGGCGGGTACCTACCGCACGGGCGATGGGCGCGGGGGTGCTGGTACGGGGATGCAGCGTTTTGCGCCGCTTAACAGCTGGCCAGACAACGGCAATCTTGACAAGGCACGCCGCTTGCTTTGGCCGCTCAAGCAAAAATATGGAGCTCAAATCTCTTGGGCTGATTTGATGATTTTCGCGGGAAATTGCGCGCTTGAATCTATGGGGTTCAAAACCTTTGGCTTCGCAGGCGGGCGTGCCGATATGTGGGAGCCCGAGGAAGACATCTATTGGGGCGCAGAAAATGAATGGCTCGGCGATAATCGCTATAGCGGCGAACGCGATTTGGAAAACCCATTGGCGGCGGTACAAATGGGCCTGATCTATGTTAACCCCGAAGGGCCGAACGGCAATCCTGATCCTCTGGCTGCCGCGGTTGATATTCGTGAAACCTTTGCGCGCATGGCGATGAACGACGAAGAAACGGTGGCCCTGATCGCAGGTGGACACACGTTTGGTAAAGCCCACGGCGCAGGTGACGCGGCCCTTGTCGGCCCCGAGCCCGAAGCCGCACCCATCGAAGATTTGGGTTTTGGCTGGAAAAACGCTTTCAAAAGCGGCAAAGGGGCCCATACTATCACGAGCGGCCTTGAAGGCGCTTGGACGAAAACACCTACAACCTGGGACAATGCCTATTTCGATACTTTGTTTGGCTATGAATGGGTCAAAACCAAAAGCCCAGCGGGGGCCACGCAATGGATCCCGACCGATGCCAGCGCCGCCCAAACCGTGCCAGATGCTCACGATGCAAGCAAGCGCCATGCGCCTGTCATGTTCACAACAGACCTCGCACTGCGTATGGATCCTCTTTACGGCCCCATTTCCAAATATTTCCACGAGAACCCCCAAGCCTTTGCGGATGCGTTTGCGCGCGCTTGGTTCAAACTGACCCATCGCGACATGGGTCCAAAAGCGCGTTATTTAGGCGCGATGGTTCCCTCTGAGACGTTGATCTGGCAAGACCCTTTACCTGCTCGCACCTATAAGCTGATTGACGTGGCAGATATTGCGGCTTTGAAGGCTGATCTTTTGGCCTCGGGGTTGACAGGGACGCAGATGGTGCGGACGGCTTGGGCTTCGGCCTCGACATTCCGCGGGTCTGATATGCGTGGCGGGGCCAATGGCGCACGCATTCGTTTGGCTCCGCAAAAAGACTGGGCTGCCAATGAACCGGCCGAGCTGGCGAAGATTTTGGCTAAACTTGAAACGGTACAACAAGCCTTTAACGCCAAGCAAACAGACGGCAAGCAAGTTTCGCTGGCCGATCTTATCGTGCTCGCAGGCGGGGTTGGAGTTGAGGCGGCAGCCAAAGCCGCAGGACACGCCATAAGCGTGCCCTTCACGCCTGGCCGTGTTGACGCGACCCAGGCCGACACTGACGTAGAAAGCTTTGCCGTTCTTGAGCCCAACGCAGACGGTTTCCGCAACTACATTAAGACAACCTTTAGCGTTTCAGCCGAAGAAATGCTTCTTGATAAAGCGCAGCTCTTGACCCTTTCAGCCGCTGAAATGACAGTTCTGGCCTCAGGTATACGGTCAATGGATGCCAATTTTGCACAAAGCCAAGATGGGGTATTTACCAATCGCAAGGGCAGCTTATCGACTGATGTTTTGGTCAACCTCATGGATATCAACACCATTTGGACAGCAACCTCGGCCACTCAGACCAGCTTTGAAGGCCGCGACCGCGCCAGCGGAGCGGTGAAATGGACCGCATCGCGCGTTGATCTGGTCTTTGGGTCAAATTCACAACTGCGCGGCATTGCGGAGACTTATGCGGCCTCAGACGCACAACAGCGTTTCACCCGCGACTTTGTTGCCGCTTGGGTCAAGGTGATGGAATTGGATCGTTTTGATTTATCCTAATCACTTGCACTAGCATCTTTAGGGCCGACCCTTCGCAGGATTGGCCCTTTATGCTTTTAGCCCAGCAATGATGGCACGCGCCTTCTCCGCCATGGGGCCTTTGGTCGCGCTTAAAATCTCGATTCGGTCAAAGCTTTGCGGATACTGGGCCAGCGTGTCACGTAACGCAGCGCCAAAGGTTTGACGCAACTCGGTTCCGATATTGAATTTGCAAATATGTGATCCCAAAGCCAGTTTGCGGCGCAGATCACCGCCTAAGCCCGAGCCGCCGTGCAGTACCAAAGGCACATCTGTCACGGCCTCAATCGCAGCCAAACGCTCAATATCAAACCCAGCGCTTGGACCTTCTTGCAAATGCAGATTGCCACAAGAAATAGCCATCGCGTCTACATTAGTTTCGGTAGCGAAAAGCGCCGCTTCTTTTGGATTGGTACCTTGCGAGGAGGCCCCTTTGGCATAACCGACCACACCGATCTCTCCCTCGCACGAGATGCCCGCTTGATGCGCCATGGCCACTACTTTGGCGGTTTCACGGATATTGTCACGTAAAGGTAATAATGAGCCGTCAAACATCACCGAGCTAAAGCCCAAATCTACCGCCGCGCAGCATTCTTCATACGAGGTGCCATGATCCAAATGAGCAACAACGGGCACTTGCGCATTTTGTGCCAAATGCAAAAACATTTTGGCCAAAATTGGTAAAGGAGTATGGGAGCGGCAACCCGGCCCCGCCTGTAAAATGATCGGCATATTTTCTTGCTCGGCCGCTTGGACAAAGGCACACATATCCTCCCACCCCAGCGTAACCACCCCACAAAGCGCGTAGCCCCCCTTAAACGCAGGTTGCAGCACCTCAGATAGGGTGACCAAGCTCATTTAAATTTCGCGATCATATCTTTGATGCCGGGAATGGTCTCCAATTGAGCGGCATGACTATCTTGGAAATACTGCACCAAGGGGCGCTGCGACAGGCCGCCCAAAATTGTGAAATAATACATCTCATACCCAGGAAGCACCGCACAAGGATGATAACCATTGTCGATCAAAATGGTAGAACCGTTGACGATATGATAGGCATCGCCCGGCACTCCGTCTCCTCGCTGTAACATTTGCAACCCAGATCCGTAATTGGGACGAAAGCGAAAATTATAGGTTTCATCATGGCGCGTTTCCACTGGTAGACGGTCAGTGTCATGCTTATG
>DPZQ01000217.1 GCA_003536295.1 Rhodobacter sp.
TCAGTATGCTTTTCAGGTAAAAAATTTAGCCGACTTTGCGTTCCCTGCATATAACCCTTGCCTGACCAGCCGCCAGATCCAAGAGCGATCTTGGCTTGGATTATATTATACCCCGCCCCCAAAGGATCGGCGGTTGGGTCCAAAAATGTGTCAATGCGGCGATACTGATAGTCATGCAGTAATTGCCATGGAGTTCCGCGCCCAACAAACACTGCCCCCACCGCCCCAACCCCAACCGCGATAACCGCCCCAAAATACCAAATCGACACGCCAGCACAAAACATCACCGCAGAGCCGCCCAAAATCAGCATCAAACTTGTGCCCAAATTGGGCTGCATCAACACCAAAACCGTCGGGGCCACGATGATCAGCACCGGGATCAAAACCCAAAGCGGTTTTGACACTTTATTGCTGTCGAGCGCGTCATAATATGCTGCGAGTGCCATGACGAGGGTGAATTTCATCATTTCCGAAGGTTGCAGCCGAATGGGGCCAAGCTCAATCCAGCGCTGGGCACCCATGCCAATATGGCCAAAAAACTCAACACCCAGCAGCAGCAAAAAGGCAACTGCATAAGCCAGTCCCGACAGAGACTGCCAAAACCAAATTGGCACAAATCCAATCACGAACATGACGGCCAAACCCAAGATGAATTTGCTAAGCTGCGGTCCCGCCCAAGGCTCCATTGAGCCGCCTGCCACTGAATAAAGCATCAAAAAACCCGCCGTCGCCACCGCGCAAATCAATAGCACTAACGCCCAATTCAAATGTAGGATTTTGCGAAAGCCAGTGGGGACGGTTGTAATGCGATATTCTAAAAAGCTCATCTCTAGGGGGTCACACTTTCGATTTACTGTCTGTGTATTTATCAAAATGGCGCAAGTTCATCGATTTGAAAAGCTCTTCTATTTTCTCACGTTGCGACGCCGGATAGGCCGAAAGTGGGGGCACATCTTGCGTCATGGCGGCCAGCAAAATATCTCGCGCAATCGGGGCCGCCACCGCCGAGCCGCCACCGCCATGCTCAACTACCACACTGATCGCAATCTTTGGGTCATCGTAGGGGGCAAAGCCCACAAATAACGCGTGATCGCGGCTTTCCCACGGCAGATCATCATTGGTTATGACACCATCTGCCCTTTCAAGCGCCGAAATGTTACGTACCTGTGCGGTGCCTGTTTTACCCGCTATTTGCATCAGTGGATCTTGAATGCGTGCGCTGCGTGCGGTGCCGCGTTCAGAGTTCATCACGTCAAACATGCCCTGACGCATGGCTTGTATATGGCTGAATTCAAAACCCATTTGGGCCATCTCTTGGTCGGGCTCGGGCACTTCATTGACGCGGGCGATCAAACGTGGCGTCACCGCACGCCCCGTGGCAAGGCGCGCGGTCATCACGGCCAGCTCCAATGGCGTGGTCAAAACATAGCCCTGCCCAATCGAAGCATTGATCGTATCACCGACACGCCATTCCTGTTTGTATTTGGTTTTTTTCCATTCTTTATCGGGCATCACCCCTTCAGAAACGGCCGACATGGGCAATTCATGGCGTTGCCCCAAACCCAGCCTGCGGCCTACCTCGGCGATTTTATCGATTCCGACCTTTTGGGCCACTTCGTAAAAGAATACGTCACAGCTTTCGGTCAAGGCCTGCGCCAAATTCACTGTGCCATGACCTCCACGTCGCCAGCAGTGAAACCGCCTCCCCCCTAGCTCGTAATATCCGGGACAAAAAACCCGCTCTTCAGGGGTGATAGCTCTTGCATCAAGCGCCGCCAAAGCAGTGACCATCTTAAAGGTCGAGCCGGGCGGATAGGCGCCCTGGACGGCTTTGTTAGCCAATGGTCGGCGCTCATTTTTTGTGAGTTTGTCATAATTCGAGTGCGATATGCCAGTTACAAATAAATTCGGATCAAAACTTGGGGCCGAGGCAATCGCTAAAATATCGCCATTGGTCACGTCAATGGCAACGGCGGCAGCGCTTTCACCCTTCAAACGTCTTTGGGTGAAATTTTGAAGTGCCGCATCTATAGTCAGGCGAATATTGGCCCCCTGCGTGGGCTCATTGCGCTCCAACTCGCGCATCACACGGCCTAAAGCATTCACTTCGATGCGCTTATTGCCCGCATGACCGCGTAAAATATCTTCGCGCCAACGTTCCACACCAATTTTTCCGATTTGAAATTCAGGGATTTGTAGTACTGGTTCTGGATCGTTAACTTCAGCTAAGTCACGTTCTGACACGGGACCCACATAACCCACAACATGGGCAAAATCTTCGTCAAGTGGGTAAGATCGGTTCTGTCCCACCTCGGCGGAAATGCCTGGCAAAGAGGGGGCATTCACGGCAATTTTGGCCAGATGTTCCCACTCAAGGCGATCAGAAATTGTGATGGGCACAAACGAGCGTCGCCGTTCGACCTCTTTGATAGTGCGGTCAATGTCAAAGGGGTGGGAGGGCAACAAAGTGGCAAGGCGGTTTAATACTTCTTCCACATCGCCAGCATCTTCGCGGGTGATGATGACGCGGTAGCTTTGCTTATTGCCCGCAATCAAACG
>DPZQ01000215.1 GCA_003536295.1 Rhodobacter sp.
CATCCAAGCCAAGATCGCTCTTGGATCTGGCGGCTGGTCAGGCAAGGGTTATATGCAGGGAACGCAAAGTCGGCTAAATTTTTTACCTGAAAAGCATACTGACTTTATTTTTACGACCCTTGCCGAAGAGTTTGGCTTTATTGGCGCTTTTTCTTTGCTGATGCTTTATACATTGATGATTGCCTTTTGCATCAGTTCGGCTTTGCAAAATAAAGATCGCTTCGCGTCGCTTCTTACGCTTGGGGTCGCGGCCAATTTCTTTTTCTATCTTGCGGTCAATCTGTCAATGGTTATGGGCATGGCGCCCGTGGTTGGGGTACCCTTGCCTTTACTATCTTACGGGGGTTCGGCTATGCTGGTTGTGTTGGCCGCTTTTGGATTGGTTCAAAGCGCCCATATTCATAGGCCCAGATAGGCGGAGCCAGTATGATCACCCTTTTCTTTGCGGCAGGCGATGACAATTGGAACCAGTATGAAGGGCCACTGATTTTAGCCTTGGAGAAAGCCAAAATCAGCGCAACCATCCTGACCAAATCGCCCGCGAACCCCGAAACTGTGGATTACATCATCTATGCTCCCGTTGCAGGCGCGCTTACGGATTTCACCCCCTATCGCAATGTGCGTGCGGTGCTAAGCCTTTGGGCGGGGGTTGAGAAACTGGCACCCAATAAGACCCTGCGCCAACCTTTGTGCCGCATGGTTGACCCAGGCCTGACCGAGGGGATGGTGGAATATGTTGTAGGCCATGTGCTGCGCCAGCATTTGGGCATAGACCGCTATATTATCAATCCAAATCATGACTGGGTGCAGAAATGCCCGCCCTTGGCCCGCGAAAGATCAGTCGGCATCATGGGCCTGGGCACACTTGGTACGGCGGTGACCACTGCCTTGCGGGCTTTGAATTTCAACCTATCGGCATGGGGACGCAGCCCAAAGCCGGATTTGGAAATGCCCTATTTTCATGGAGCAGATGGGCTTGAAGCCCTGCTTTCGCGCAGTGAAATTTTGGTGACCCTTTTGCCCGACACACCAGACACGCGGGGGCTTTTGAATGCGCAGACCATTGCCTATTTGCCCTACGGTGCGGCCCTGATCAACCCCGGGCGCGGCACGGTAATTGACGATGTGGCGTTGCTGGCGGCTCTTGACCAAGGGGCACTGTCACACGCCACGTTAGACGTGTTTCATCAAGAACCTCTGCCCAAAACCCACCGTTTTTGGCAACATCCAAAGGTCACCGTCACCCCGCATATAGCGGCCGATACGCGGCCTTTGACCTCAAGCCGGGTTGTGGTTGAAAATATCCGCCGCGACCAAGCGGGTTTGGCCTTGCTGCATCAAGTTGACCTAGCCCGAGGCTATTAAGCCCAACCACTAAGGGCGCACCACCCAATTTTGATCGGGCAAAATCTGATCGGGCGGGCGGTGGCCATCAGCAAAATTTTGAATGTTAAGGATGATGCGCTCACCCATTTCAAGGCGGCTTTCCAACGTGGCCGACCCCATATGCGGCAGCAACACAACATTGGATAAAGCCCGCAGATGCGGGTTAGGCTCAACACCGCGTTGAAACACATCAAGCCCCGCGCCCGCCAATTCTCCCGCGCGCAAGCCATGCGCCAGCGCCACCTCGTCAAGAACCTCACCGCGTGACGTGTTCACAATCAGCGCCGACGGCTTCATCAATTTCAGCCGCCGCGCATTCATCAAATGATATGTTGCGGGCGTATGCGGGCAGTTGATCGACAAAATATCGACCCGCGCCACCATCTGATCAAGAGTTTCCCAATAGGTGGCCTGCAGCTCTTGCGCGATTGAGGCATGCAACGGTTTGCGGTTGTGATAATCGATTTGCATACCAAAGGCTCGGGCGCGCCGTGCCACCGCTTGGCCAATGCGCCCCATGCCTAAAATCCCAAGTCGCCGCCCACCCAAGCGCGCTCCCAAAAGCGCCATGGGTGACCAGCCTTCCCATGTGCCACTTTGCATCAGGGCCATCCCCTCAGACATGCGCCGTGCCACGGCCAAAATTAGCGCCATCGCCATATCGGCCGTATCATCCGCAACAACACCAGGCGTGTTTGAGACAAGAATACCCTTCTCACGGGCAAAACCGATATCAATATGGTCTGCCCCTGCCCCGTAATTTGCTATCAGCTTAAGTCGGGGCCCCGCCTGGGCCAAAATAGATTTATCCAGCGTATCATTGATGCAAGGCACCAAAACATCGGCTATTTTCAAAGCGCGCACCAGCTCTGGCGCAGTCATCTTCGTGTCTTCATGGCGCAAAACTACGTCGAATAGCTCCGACATGCGCGCCTCAACCCGTTCAGGTAGTCGCCGTGTCACTATCACACGTAATTTTTTCGATCGCATATGCCCCCCATCCTCTGCTGATGCTTCCATACGCGCAGTTTCCATGTCAAAGTGGCCTTAACCAAAGACTTTAGCAAGTCCCCTTGGCAAAAGTCACCTATGAGTAAACCCAAAGGATCAGCAGGTCATGCGCCAAACCCAAGATCATGCCCATGCTTTAACCTCTGCCCAAAGCCCAATGATTGTTCGCGATTGGCTTTTTGGCATTGGGCCTTGGCTGTTGGTCGCCCCTTTTTTTTGCACGGCCCTTTGGGCGCAAGAGGTGCCAGTGGCACGCGCAACCCCCAGCGTAGGGCAGGTGACGTCCTTTCCACTGCCGCGCTACGTCTCTCTTAAGTCGCGCGAGGGCAACGCCCGCCGTGGCCCAAGCCTTACCCACCGTATCGATTGGATCTTTTCCCATATTGGTACGCCACTGAAAATCACAGCGGAATTTGAAAATTGGCGCCGCATCGAAGATTGGGAGGGTATGGGCGGATGGATGCATTATTCTCTTTTGTCGGGCGTGCGCTCCGCCCTTATCACTGCTAAAATAGGCGAATTACGTCTAAAACCTGATCTACGCTCACCCATCGTTGTTAAGGCTGAAATGGGCGTTGTAGCCAAAGTCTCAACTTGTAACGTAGACTGGTGTAAACTCACGCTTGAGGGGTACAAAGGCTGGATTGAAAAAACTGCACTGTGGGGGGTTTCTCCCGATGAGGCTTTTGACTAGCGCCGCAAACCTATTCGCCGAACCAAGCTTAAGGATATTAAGATGCCATCGCCCCGCGATCATTTAAAAATGAATATGTCCGCTGGGGTGGCTTCGGTCACGGTAGCTTTAATCTTGGTTGCCCTTAAGCTTTGGGCCTATCTGCAAACCCAATCGTTGTCGGTGGCATCCTCACTTACAGATAGTGGGTTGGATTTTATCGTCTCACTGGGCGCTGTGGGCATGATGATATATGCAGCACGCCCTCCTGATGAAGATCACCGATTTGGCCATTCATCCGCCGAAGACCTAACGGCCCTCGCGCAGGCATTTGTCATTTTATGTGCGGCTTTTTTCATTATCACAGCGGCCATCATACGACTAACAAAGCCACAAATTGTGACTGTGACCGCCGAAATGAATGGTATTTGGGCTATGGCCGTTTCGATCCTGTTAACGGGTAGTTTGATTTTTTGGCAAAGCCTTGTTACACGCAAAACCGGCTCTCGAGTAGTGGCGGCGGATCGCTTGCATTATTTAGGAGATTTCTTGCCCAATTTAGGGGCTATTCTGTCCCTATGGTTGGCTAAGGATTTCAATCTACCCCAGATCGACTCGATTGTGGCGATTGGGGCTGCGGGCGTGTTGATTTACGGCGCTGGGCGGATTGGCACGGGTGCTTGGGATGCACTGATGGATCGGCGCGCCGATCCCGCGATTGTCGACGGTATAGCCGCCATTGCCGGAACTTGGCCAGGTATCATGGGCTTTCACGATCTAAAAACCCGCACCGCTGGCAGCCGTGTTTTTGTGCATATTCATATCGAGCTTGAGGGTAGTCAAACACTGCGTGAGGCACACAATATTGGCGCAAGCCTACGGCGCGCCATACTTGAGGCATATCCGCAAGCAGATGTGATAGTGCACAAGGACGTAGCCTCTAGCACCCAACCTACCTTGCCATAAGTCGCCAAAGCCAACAAAGTTCTGCCATTTTACAAAGAAAGTTCACCCCATGCGCTATGCTTCCATCACCGATCGTTTGGCAGACCTTGCGGGTGCGAAATGGGCTATTCACGCCCGCACCCGCGCCTTAAAAAAATCGGGCGCAGATGTTATTGAGCTTACGATCGGCGAACCTGACGTGCCAACCCCCACCACTTTGATAGAGTGCGCCGCGCGCTCAATGGCCCAGGGCCGCACCGGCTATTCAAATGGCCGTGGCGAGCCTGCGCTCTTAAAAGCCTTGGCCGACCGCTATACCGAGCGGCGCAAGCGAGCCATTTCAACCGATCAAATCATGTGCTTTCCAGGCACTCAGACTACCATTTTTTCGATCTTTCTTGCCCTAACAGAATCTGGGGATGAGGTGCTGGTCGGCGATCCGATGTATGCAACATATGAAGGGGTTATTCGCGCCTCGGGCGCTGCAGTGGTTCCTGTGACTTTGCGTCCAGAACATGGATTCCGAATGCAAGCATCTGATTTAGCTTTAAAAATAAACAACCGTACCAAAGTTATCTTTCTTAATTCGCCACATAACCCCACGGGTGCGATCTTAAGAAAAGACGACATCGCTGCGATCGGCGCCTTAGCCAAGGCACACGATCTTTGGATTGTATGCGATGAAGTTTATGAAGATATGATTTTTGATGGGGCTGAATTTGCTTCGCCCTTAGATGATATCACGTTGGCTGACCGTGTGATTGTTGCCTGCTCAATATCAAAGTCACATGCGGCGGCGGGCTTTCGTTCGGGTTGGTGTGTCGGGCCCCATGAATTTACCAAACGGCTTTTACCCGTGTCCGAGACGATGCTGTTTGGCAATCAGCCTTTCATTGCCGATATGACTGCACTGGCACTTTCAGCACCGTCCGCAGTGGCGGCCGACATGCGCGAGCGGTTTGCGCGGCGAGCTGATCAGTTAGTAACTCGCCTTGACGGTGTGGCTGGGCTTAAGGTGTATCGCCCCTCCGCGGGAATGTTTGCCTTGGTGGATGTGCGCGGCACGGGTCTTTCGGGGCTGCACTTTGCAGAACGCCTGTTAGATGAGGCCTTGGTTGGTGTTATGCCAGGGTGCTCATTCGGCCCTGTCCTTTCAGGTTGGTTACGCTTAGCTTTGAGCACGAATGACGCAGACATCGGT
>DPZQ01000123.1 GCA_003536295.1 Rhodobacter sp.
AACATCTACGCCCATTTCATCCAGCAAAGCTGCGATTTCTAGCTTTTCGCTATGGGTCATTGTAGCGCCGGGTGATTGTTCGCCGTCGCGCAGGGTCGTATCAAAAATCAGGACGCGGGGTTGAGCGCTTGTCGTGGTCATAAAAAAAGTCCTTTGTTTTTCTTTGCGGCTGTCTTTGGGCGCTTGGCAACTGAGCGGTCGCGCCCAAGGCACGCTCAGAGCAAGGTGAGAAGCAGCAACCCATGGGATTTTAAGGCGAAAGCCCGCACAAAAGCAATATGAACTTGATTGACCCCTATTTTCATAAGTCTGATCATACGGTGGAAAATATAAAAGAAAAGTATAAATTTCACATTGAGCCAAGTGCTGCCACTTGGGCTTGAAAGGCCCTTTGTTGGGGCTAGCTTAAGCAAAATTTTCAAACCTAAGGCAAAATATGAAAGCGTTGATTATTGGCCATTCTGGCGGCCTGGGGCAGGCGTTGGGCGCGCATTATCGGCATATGGGCTATCAGGTCACGGGACTTTCGCGCAGCGCTGACGGGTTTGAGATTGGTGATGAGGCCTCGATCGCAGCACATATACGCCGAGTTGGATGGGATTTTGACCGCGTAATGCTCGCAACGGGAGTGCTGAATGGCGCCGGCCGGCCACCTGAAAAATCGTTGTCTGCCCTATCGGTCGCGGCGATGGCAGATCAATTCGCCATCAATGCCATGGGGCCTGCCTTGGTGTTAAAATATCTGATCGCGCAAATACCCCGCGATCGGGCGGTAAAAATCGGCGTTTTATCAGCGCGGGTTGGCTCGATTGGCGACAATGCTTTGGGGGGCTGGTATGCTTACCGCGCAGCAAAAGCAGCGCTTAATCAATTGGTACATACCACTGCCATCGAATGGGTGCGCCGGTGTCCACAGTCGGTTTTGGCTTTGTTGCATCCGGGCACGGTGCAAACTGAGTTTAGTGCGGCATATCACGCCAATCATCCAACCATTAGCCCAGCAGAGTCCGCAAGCCAATTGATTGCCACGCTTGAGGTGCTCTCGCCCCTTCAAACAGGGCAATTTTATGATTTTAACGGGGTATGCGTGCCTTGGTAGGGCGCATCATTAGCGTTTTGGGTGATCAGCTTAGCCATGATCTGTCTGCGCTTGTCTCAGGCGATAAGGCGCGCGATCTTGTTGTGATGGCCGAGGTCATGGGCGAAGCGCGCGAAGTGGCGCATAGCCTACACGCCCCTCGATGACCCTGAAAACACCCAAGACCTATGCTCCGAGCTTTTGCGCCGCGCCCGAGCCTTTGGCACAGATCAGCTAGTTGTGACCAGTGCCGGCGACTGGCGGCTCAATGGGGCACGCGCGGGCCTTGCGCTGCGCTTGACCGAGCTTGAAGACACGCGGTTTTTATCCTCGCGCGCATTTTTTGATGCGTGGGCCCAAAGGCGAAAAAGTTTCCGGATGGAGCATTTCTACCGCCTTATGCGCCGCAAAACGGGGTTTTTGATGCAGGGCGATCAGCCCGAAGGCGGCCAGTGGAACTATGACGCCGAAAATCGTAAAGCCATCAAGCCCGACTTGTTTCGCAAAAGCCCCCTGAGATTTGCGCCAAACGCCGTCACCCAGCAGGTTATCGAATTGGTCAGTGCGCAATTTGGCGATCATTTTGGCGCGGTGGTGGGCTCTGACTGGGCCACCACGCGTCAAGAGGCACACCGCGCGCTAGACGCTTTCGTCGCCAATGCTTTACTGCGTTTTGGAGATGAACAAGATGCGATACGATGCTCTGCGATGATCCGATGCTGTCACATTCGTTGCTCTCGCCCTATATGAATTTGGGTCTTTTATCTCCGCAAGAGGTTTGTACCACCGTCTAGGCGGCATATCACGCGGGCAAAGTTCCAATAAATGCTGCGGAAGGATATATTCGCCAAGTGATTGGCTGGCGCGAATATATGCGCGGGATTTATCATCTGCAGGGGCCTGATTATGCAACGTCGAATGGGCTTGGCCATCATGCTCCTTTACCGCCGGTTTATTGGGGTGCGCCAAGCAAAATGGCCAGCATGCGTGTGGTCGTTGATCAAACGAAACGCTATGCTTATGCGCATCACATCCAAAGGCTGATGGTCACGGGCAACTTCGCGCTCTTGGCGGGTGTCTCGCCACAAGAGCTGCATGAGTGGTATTTGTCCGTGTATATTGGCGCGTTTGAATGGGTCGAGGTGCCCAACACAATTGGCATGTCGCAATGGACTGACGGTGGCCTTGTTGCCTCAAAGCCCTATATTGCTTTGGGGGCCTATATTGATCGTATGTCTGATTATTGCAAAAGCTGCCACTACAGCGTGGTCGAAAAGTTGGGCGATCGGGCCTGTCCCTTTAACGCGCTTTATTGGCATTTCTTAAACCGTCACCGCGCATTTTTTAAGAGAAATCCCCGCATGGGGCAGGCCTATCATCTGTGGGGCGGCTTCACCCCCGAGCGTCAGGCAGCCCTTATTGCCAAGGGTCAAGCAATCATTTGCGATCTGGCCGCTAATAGACTTGTTTAGGGACTTATTGGCCTGCTATGGCGGGGTTGGCGGGTTCCGCGATTGATGAACTGGGTCAAGAAAGT
>DPZQ01000138.1 GCA_003536295.1 Rhodobacter sp.
CGCTTCGCCAGCCAATGCGCCAATTGTCACCGGCGTATAGGGGGGGCGGAAGGTGGTAGTGCCCACAGCGGGAATATGTTCACCCAGCGCATCAGCTAAAATTGCCAATCCATTAATATTACTTAGTTTACCCTGATCTGTCGCCATGCCCAAAGTCGTGTAACGTTTGGTATGTTCAACCGATTCAAATCCTTCGCGCGCCGCCAATTGCACGTCAGAGACTTTGACGTCATTTTGGTAATCAAGCCACATTTTGGCGCGTAAATCTAAGCCCGCACCCTGTGGCATTATCCAAACGGGGGCCATCTTTCCCTCGGATGGGCTGGTGACCGTGGGGGTTTTTGAAGCTTTTGTTTTCGCACGGGCCAACTTCACGGCCATCAGCACAGCCGCATCTGCGTCGGCCAAACACTCAGATGCCAAAAGCGCACCATTAGCGGCTCCAGCGGCCAAAACCATAGCACTGCCGTCATGGGTAATTGGGGGCCGTGCGGCGTCGGGTTTAAAAAAGGCCCCGTCTTCTTGCCAAATTAGCTTACCGCCACAATGGCTAAAAAGATGCACCACAGGCGACCAACCTCCTGACATGGCAACAGCGTCGCAGGCAATCTCTTCCAAAACGGCGCCTTCGCCTGCTTGCAAACACACCGAGACACCCGTAACACGTTTTCCCCCTTTTACCTTTGCAATTGCGCGGCCCGTTTCGACTCGAATGCCCTTGGCACGTGCTGCATTGGGCAGATCGCCATTTGCCTCGGGGCGGGCATCTAGGATGGCCGGGACTGAAAGGCCCGCATCCACCAAAGCCAAAGCAGTGCGATAGGCGTCGTCATTGTTTGTGACAATCACAGTGCGATCGCCCAAAGTTACGCCATAATTCAAGACATAATCGCGCAGCGCTGCAGCCAAAAGAACGCCCGGTAAATCATTGCCTGCAAAGGCTAATGGGCGCTCAATAGCTCCCGTTGCAGTTAAGATACGGCCCGCACGAATACGCCAAAGCCGCTGTTTGGGTCGCCCATCGCCCGGCGTGTGGTCAGCCACACGCTCATCTGCCAGCACATAGCCATGGTCGTAAACGCCTGCACCAGTTGTGCGATTTTGCACGGTGACATTCGCAAGTTTAGCCAAGGCCGATAGAGTTTTTTCCACCCAATCATGCGCCGAAACGCCATCGATCAAACTGCCGTCAACCGTACTATCCACTACAGCGCGGCCGCCGAAGTGGACATTTTGTTCTAGCAAAATAACGCGCAAACCCGCCTGACCTGCCACCAAAGCGGCGCGCAAACCTGCCACACCGCCCCCAATTACCAGCAGATCGCAAAAGGCGTAAGTATGCTCATATCGATCAGCGTCGCGTTGATTTGGCGCTTTGCCAAGCCCTGCTGATTGGCGGATAATCGGCTCAAATATATGTTTCCAAAAGGCCCGTGGAAACATGAAGGTTTTGTAATAAAAACCCGCGGGTAAAAAGGCTGACAGTTTGGCGTTGATCGCACCCACGTCAAACTCAAGACTTGGCCAATGGTTTTGCGAGCTTGCAACCAATCCATCAAAAAGCGCTGTTGTTGTGGCGCGCTGGTTTGGCTCAAGTCGTGCGTCTTCGCCCAGATTGACCAAGGCGTTCGGCTCTTCTGGGCCGCAGGCCACAACAGAGCGCGGACGATGATATTTAAAGCTGCGCCCCATCAACATCTGATCATTGGCGAGCATAGCCGCGGCCAACGTGTCGCCCGCAAACCCGCGCAAGCCTTTGCCATTAAATGTAAAATCATAAGACAGGCTGCGGTCTATCAGACGACCACCTTTTGCAAGACGTGTGCTCATTTAAAAGCCCTCCCAGTCGGGTCGTTTTGCTTTGATTTTAGCTACTAAAGCGGCAGGCGGGGCCGAGGATTGGGCCGGATAGGTGCCAAAAACCTCAAGCGTGGCTGTGCAGCGTGCGGCCAAAAACCATTTTCCGCAGCCATAAGCATGACGCCAACGCTCAAAATGAACGCCTTTTGGGTTTTTGCGGGCAAACATATAGGATTCGAACTCATCATCTGAGGCTCCCGGCCCAAAGCGTTTCAAATGCGCTTCATATCCGGGGGATAGTTCGGTTTCATCGGCCATCACGCCACAATAGGGACATTCAAGAATTAGCATTTCATCGCCTTATTTTTGAGAAGGGCAAAGCCCTGCAAAATATACTTTTTTCGGATGCTCAATGCGCCACGCCCGCGGCCACAGATTCGTCAATGAAGCGGCCCTCACGGAAGCGCTCCATCCCAAAGGCGGCGGCAAGAGGCCCCGGCTCGCCCTTGGCGATTAACTCGGCCATCGCCCAGCCAGAGCCGGGAATGGCCTTGAAGCCGCCCGTGCCCCAACCGCAGTTGATAAAGCAATTGCCCAAAGGGGTTTTAGACAAAATAGGAGAGCGATCACCTGTCATGTCCACAACCCCCCCCCATTGGCGCAACATTTTTAACCGCGAAATCATTGGGAAGGTTTCGACCAAAGCGCGCAACGTCTCTTCTATGTGATGGAAAGACCCGCGCTGGGTGAAGTTATTAAACCCGTCTGTGCCGCCACCAATGACCATTTCGCCCTTGTCCGATTGGCTCATATAGCCGTGCACCGTATTGGCCATGACCACGACGTCCATACACGGTTTGATAGGCTCAGATACAAGGGCCTGCAACGCCACCGCCTCGATCGGCAAACGAAAGCCTGCCATTTCGGCCACTTGTCCAGAATGACCAGCAACCACAATGCCCAGTTTTTTGGTGCCTATATAGCCTTTTGTGGTTTCGACCCCTTCGACTTGTCCATTTTTTGAGCGCACAGCCGTCACTTCACACTGTTGGATAATATCCATTCCCATATCTGAACAGGCCCGCGCATAGCCCCAAGCCACCGCATCATGGCGCGCGGTGCCGCCGCGTTCCTGGTAAAGCGCCCCTAAAACAGGATAGCGCGGTCCGTCGATATTGATGATTGGCACCAATTGTTTGACTTCCGCAGGCTCAATCCAACGCGTTTCAACGCCTTGGAGCATATTGGCGTGCACGGTGCGCAGATAGCCGCGCACCTCATGATGGGTTTGCGCAAGCATCAAAAGCCCCCGCGGCGAAAACATCACGTTATAATTCAGCTCTTGGCTAAGATTTTCATAAAGGCCGCGGGCTTTTTCATAAAGCGCCGCCGACGGGTCTTGCAGATAGTTTGAGCGGATAATGGTGGTATTTCGCCCCGTATTGCCGCCCCCCAGCCATCCTTTTTCTAAAATCGCCACATTTGTAATGCCAAAATTGCGCCCCAAATAATAGGCCGTGGCCAGACCATGCCCCCCAGCCCCGATGATGATCGCATCATATTGCGCTTTTGGCGCGGGTGAGGCCCAAGCCTTTTCCCAACCTTGGTGCTGGCGCATCGCTTCGCGCGCAATAGCGAAAACAGAATAACGTTTCATGCAATCATCCTAATCTTTCGACAGTTCAAACCTTGTCCGATCAAATTACTCTTCAGGGTGACGCGTTTGGGCACGACACACAACTGGCCATAATTGCTCTTTGCGCCATTAACCCTATTTAGCGCCCTTCAAAAGCGATGCAATTGGTTGATAAGCGACATTTTAAAAAAAATCTCACTTTACACTGGCCCCGCCCTGAAAGACCGTCTTAAATAGGGTTAACCGCGTGGCAGGCCAAAGCGCCCGTGCGCCCCATCAATGACATGAGGTCAAAGTGGCTTTCTTTTTAGAAAATATCGGTTTTTGGTTTGCGGTTGGTTTGATTTTTATGGGCAGCTGGCTTTTGGTCACCCGCGCCTTTGGCGCGCAGAGTGTCGACACAAGCCCCATTGGTTTTGATTTGCAACTTTATAAAGACCAATTGACCGATCTTGATAAAGACGCTTCCAAAGGCCTTTTGCTACCCGCTGAAATAGAGCAGTTGCGCTTAGAAGTGTCACGCCGAATCCTTGAGGCCGAGCGCAAATCTGTAGCCATACTCTTACAGCCCCAAGGGCCAAACGCCGAAAAATCGGCCAAGTTTTTGATCAATGGGGCATTGTTTGTGGCCTTTGGTGGGGCCATTGCTCTTTATACTCAAATTGGTGTGCTAGCGTATCCTGATATGGGCTTAAAACAGCGTTTGGCAGTAGCCGATCAAATCTATGCCAGTCGCCCCTCGCAATCTGCAGCCGAGGCAAAGCTGCCCCCCACCTTACCCCTCAATCTTGACCCCGAATATGAAAAACTGATGCAGGCGCTACGTGCGGCTGTGGCCAAAAAAGGCGGCGATATCATGGGCCTAACACTTTTGGCTCAAAATGAATCTAATATTGGCAATTTCTCTGATGCCGCCGATGCGATGGCGCAGGTGATTAACCTCACCCCCGCACCAGGTGCCGCGCTTTATATTGATATGGCGGAATGGATGATTTTTGCGGCCAGCGGCTATGTCTCACCGCAGGCAGAAACGGCACTGCGCCAAGGATTGGCGCTTGATCCAAACAATGGGCTCGGACGCTATTATTCGGGGTTGATGTTTATTCAAATTGGCCGCCCCGATCTGGCCTTTAAAATATGGCGCCGCCTAATCGATGGAGCTGCACCCGACGCACCTTGGCTGCCCACTTTGCAAGAACAGCTGCCCAATTTGGCCCGATTGGCAGGGCAAAAATATGAAGCCCCCACTCTTAAGGGTCCTAATGCCGATGATATAGCCGCAGCTGCAGATATGAGCGTGCAGGACCGCCAAACCATGATAGCGACGATGGTCGACGGGCTGCGTACACGTTTGGCCAAAACGGGAGGTACGCCTGATGAATGGGCGCGGCTGATCTCGGCCTATGGGGTCTTGGGGCAAAAAGACGATGCCAAAAGCATCTATGATGAGGCGACCGTTATTTTTGCCGCCGACCCTACGGCGATGGATAAAATCAGCACCGCAGCCCAATCCACAGGCATTTTACCGTGAGCCAAGACCAATCGACAAAAATCCAAACGCCAAAAGCGCCACAGCTGCATTTTGACCGTGTAGAAGACTTTGCCCCCCTTTTGCCCTCTATGCGGGCGATTGCGGGGCTGGATTTTGGCGAAAAAACGATCGGTTTTGCTGTGTCAGATTTGCTGCGCGGGGTGGCCACGCCGCTTTTGACGATTAAGCGGGTGAAACTCACCGACGATGCCGCTCGTTTGCTTGAGCTCATTGCTGCGCGTAACTTAGCGGGTTTGGTCTTGGGCCTGCCGCGTAACATGGATGGATCCGAGGGGCCGCGCGCCCAAGCCACACGCGCCTTCGCGCGCAATCTGTCACGCCTAACACCTTTGCCCATCTGCTTTTGGGATGAGCGCCTGTCAACTGTGGCCGCCGAACGCGCCTTGATCGAGGCCGATATGTCACGCCTGCGTCGTAAACAGCTCATTGATCACGTCGCCGCCGGTTATATATTGCAAGGAGTTTTAGACAGAATGGCCCATATGGCCAAAGCGGCAGGAGGGGTGCATGACTGATCATATTTGGACCCGGGATGAGGTTCAGTCGCCCTGCGTCAAACTGTGCGTCGTACATCCAGTCGAGAGGATCTGCGTTGGATGCTACCGCTCAATCGAAGAGATAGGCGCTTGGTCGCGTCTATCGCCAGACGCGCGCCGCGCAGTGTTAGAGCAATTGCCCGCGCGTGCCAAAAACCTAACTAAACGTCGGGGTGGGCGAATGGCGCGCACCAGCACGCCCCCCGATTTAAGTTAAAATCCAGCTGGCAATATTTGGCAATTCAGGACGAAAATAGGCAATCATCCGCCCCTCTCGTGGCGAGTGTTGCATTGCGGTCCAAGGGGCCACCCCGTGCAATGTCAATCGGTGCAGAAAGCTAGCCTCACCCATTTTAAGGGGCAAGGGCACGCGCCTACAGGTCGCGAAAACAGTGCGCCGAGCCTCTTGATAGGCTTTGGTGATGTCGCAGTCAGGCCATTGTTGCGGCGCAAAGGGAGCCAGAGATTCGGTTAAAGCCTGTGCCATGATTAGGTGGCTGCCCTCCCACACCACAAGGGGGGACGCATCGGGTGCACAGTCATTAAGCGCAATGCCCAAAATAAACGCATGGGGTTCTTTGATCATGCGCCGCCTTTGCATTCCAATGGGTAAGATCCCATCAATATGGGCCCCATCAAAATCGCGCCGATAGGCAAAGGCTGCGGCCGTTTCCTGCTCTGCCGTGCGCGGATAGCCAGGTTTCACAACCGAAAGCTGCCCCAAATGCAGCCTTTGGAGAGCCAAACCACATGAATAAAAAGGGAAATCAATCCCCTCAAGCTGGCCAAAGGGGCCGTTTGGCAAAGCATCCACCCCGACGAACCAAGTCCCGCCACAGCGCCACGGAGTTTGATCTTGCGCCAAAACCCCCAGCCCCGCCTTATGCGCGGCCTGCGCATAAGCCAACAAATCCGGCGTTTGGGGTAAGATGTGATAGCCTTTTTGGGTAAATTCACGGGGCAGTTTTAAGATTTGTTCGTGGGGCATGAAGATCCTTAATCTGAGAAGGGTCAAAAGCGCAATGTTTTAATGTACTAGTTTCAAGCCTGAGCTAAAGGCCTATTCTAACGGTCAGTGTTAACGGACTGTACCTCACC
>DPZQ01000142.1 GCA_003536295.1 Rhodobacter sp.
GGTTATCACAACTAAGACAATGGGTTAGAAGATATCTGAACTAGTTATCTGGGTCAGCTCCAAAACTAATTTAGCTTTAAAAATTAACCCCTTTTCAATCAATCGACACAAAATAATTTTGTTGAACAGGTCACGACTTATCCTATCGGACAAATCGGTTATTCTAAAGGCTTACTGATTATCCAGACCAAGGTGGATTCGGTTGTAGAATGTAGTTAAGGGGTGTTAACTCACGATCGGGATTGCATTTTATAATATATTGTGCTTTCTAATGGCGCTTTAAATTATTAAAAATATTTATTATTTTCAAAAACTTAACTAATAATATTTGGAGGTTAATAGCTCATAATTACTTCAACTTTAAAAATATTAGAAAATTAGATTTGAGTTAAAACTAAGTCTGATTTTTATGAAATATGAAGATATTTGCTCCATTAGGCTTGAATAGTCTTTTCATACCCCCAATATAATGCGCATGGTATTTTAAATAGCATTAAATTTACAGAAACGGAGAGTTAAAATGGCTGATTACCAAACCATTCGCACGGCAAACGTCGGCGCTCGGTCCGCGGAAATCGACGCAGGTTTGCGCGCACATATGAATAAAGTCTACGGGCTGATGTCGGCAGGCATGCTTTTGACTGCCGGCGTCGCATGGTCTGTCGGCACAAGCGATGTTTTGCTTTCTTTATTTCGTGACACAACTACCCTAAAGCCTAATCTTTTGGGCTATGCAGCAATGTTTGCCCCCTTGATTATGATTTTCGCCTTTAGCGCCATGATCAATCGCTTATCTGCAGCGGCGGCACAGCTGTTTTTCTATGCCTTTGCCAGCGCAATGGGCCTATCTTTGGCCTGGATTTTCAAAGCCTTTACAGGTATTTCAATCGCCCAGACTTTTTTGGTAACTTCGATCTCCTTCGCGTCGCTTTCAATTTACGGCTATACGACCAAACGTGATCTATCAGCATTTGGTACCTTTTTAATGATGGGTGTTGTCGGTCTGTTGTTGGCGATGGTGATCAATATGTTTGTGGCCTCATCGGCGATTGCTTTTGCAATTTCTGTAATTGGTGTTTTGATTTTTGCAGGCCTAACAGCCTATGACACGCAAAAGATTAAAAACACCTATTTGCAAAATGCCCACCAAGGCAATCAAGAGTGGCTTGCAAAATCCGCCATCATGGGCGCTTTGAACCTTTATATGGATTTCATAAATCTATTCATGTTCTTGTTGCACTTCATGGGAAACCGCGAATAACAGCCATAAAGCGTTGATGTAATAAGGAAAGGCCCGTCACTGACGGGCCTTTTTAATAAAAAAGCCGGACATAGAGCGGCTTTTTTAAATATTTAGCAGATCTATTTAATCTTGCCTTCTTTGTATTCTACATGCTCGCGCTTTACGGGGTCGTATTTGCGCATAACCATTTTTTCTGTCATGGTGCGGGCATTCTTCTTGGTCACATAGAAATGCCCAGTGCCCGCCGTCGAGTTCAGACGGATCTTGATCGTCGTCGGCTTCGCCATTTTAATTCTCCTTACGGCCGAGGCGTCGTTGCCCCGCGAAATCCTGAAGTATGCCTTTTACGGATGACTGAGGCAGTGTCAACGGGGAAACGTACAATTCGTACATTTTGTTGTCAATATACTCAAAATCATTAAGCGCGCGGACAGCCTATAAGCCGGATTTTGTCCAGGGGTTCCCCCCTTGGATGACCATTCCTCTGGTCTTCTTGTTGCCAAGAAGATCTAGCTACCAACCCGGGCCTCAGGTTTAAAGCAAACTGTGGCGGTATCTGTTGCCAGACCAGCCCACGTAAGGCCCCTATTTGGCATTGCTCCGGGTGGGGCTTGCCGTGCCAGTTCTGTTGCCAGACCCGCGGTGGGCTCTTACCCCACCGTTTCACCATCACCCAGCATGCTGGGCAGTTTCTTTTCTGTGGCGCTTTCCCTTGGGTTACCCCAGCCGGGCGTTACCCGGCACCCTTGCCTTATGGAGTCCGGACTTTCCTCGCATATCTAACGATACACGCGGTCATCCAGCCATCCGCGCACTTGTCGCTTACGCTGGCTTAAGCGGTGCGTCAACAGCAAAGCGGTTAGCCAAATCAACGGCCAACGCCGCATCTTCAAACGCTAGGGGTCCTGAGGCCTGCGGGCGAAAGCGGAGGCGAAAAGCACTTAGGATTTGAGCCTCATCATCCACACTATAGCCAAAGGCTCTAGCAGCGCCAAAAAACTTTGCAACAGGAACCTGTTTCACATATAGGCTGGGCCATACCGACAGCCCCCGCATCGCAAGTGCGCACCAGTCGAAGCGAGCACCTGGGTCGGACTTGCGATCAGGGGCCATGTCAGAATGGCCTATCACCCCCTTAGGCGCGATAGCATGACGGTTTTGTACTGCGATCAGCAAAAGGGTCAATGCCTGCATCTGCGGTGCAGAAAACGGTTCAAAACCGCTATTTTCAAGCTCTATACCAATTGAGCGCGAATTAACGTCGCCTCGCCCTCCCCATTGGCCCTGCCCCGCATGCCATGCGCGCTTCGCCTCATCCACCAGATGATAGATAGCACCGCCCTTTGTTATCAGATAGTGCGCTGAAACTTGCACTCTCGGGTCACATAAACGCGCCAGAGTTTTACCCAAATCCGTCATAGCTGTATAATGTAAGACGATCAGCTCAGGCCGATGCCCGCCCAAACGGTCGCCGAAATTGGGCGACGGATGGGAAATAATTTGCACTTAACGCAGGGCCATACGGTAGGGGCGTGGATCCCATGTGCAGGCATAACCATCGCCATCACTGTCCAGGCCACGCGGGTCATTCTCGGGCCCGCCAGCCGTCAAAAAGGCCAGCTGCGCCACGTCCGACCGCTCATAGCCTTCGCATGCGGTCACTGAATCAAGCAAAGTCACTGCGCCGCGTAGATAAAGCGCTTTTCCAATTGCATGTGTGGTCGATAAAGCAAACTTCGTCACAGGGTCAAGTCCATCAAATGACGCGAGTGCGTCCACGGCAGCGGCCCCACTTCTCTCGCCACTCAAGATATCAACGCGGTCAAGCAAAGCTGACAGATGATCAGTGGAAAAAGCCTCCGTTTGGGCATGATCTG
>DPZQ01000223.1 GCA_003536295.1 Rhodobacter sp.
TTGATGTTTCAAAAAGAAGTGGCCGAACGTATTGTAGCAAAGCCCGGTTCAAAGGCCTATGGCCGTTTGGCGCTTTTGGCCCAGTGGCGCGCCGATCCAAAAATAGTGCTGACATTGCCCCCTGAGGCTTTTACCCCCGCCCCAAAGGTCCATTCAGCCGTGGTGCAGCTGACCCGTCTGGCCGAGCCACGTTTTACTGCGGATGGCAAGCTTTTGGCGCAAATAACAGCAATGGGCTTTAACCAGCGTCGCAAAATGCTGCGCGCCAGTCTTAAGGGGCTTTGTGTTGACTTAGAAGACTGCCTGATAGCCGCTCAAATCCCCCCCACGGCACGCGCAGAAGAAATTGACCTTGAACGGTTTTGTGCCCTTGCCCGTATCGTGAAAGAGGTGCGTAGTTGAAAAAGGCGGCCAACGGCCGCCTGATCTTACGCTTCGTCTTCTGGGGCCACATCTGGGGCCACATCTGCCTCAGCAATTTTGGGTTTGCGAACCACACGCTGTTTGCGGGGGGCTTTTGTTTCGCCCTCAGCCTCGGGGGTTGGGGCTTGCTGCGCTTCGGCGGTTTGTGGAATCCCGTCATTTTCCAACCTGGTCACGCGCGGCGGATAGCGGCGTGTATTTTTTTCGCGTGGAGCACGGTCTGAGGGCTGCGCGTCATTTTCGTTGCGCGCCTCTTGATTAAAACCGGCTCCATGTACAACCGGCGCGTCTCTGCCACGAGTGTCTTTACCGCCGATGATTGCGTCAATATCGCGCCGATAGGCCGAGCTTTGCCCCGAATTTTGTGCCTGATGTTGGCTGTTTTGATCGCCATCCGATTGGCGATCGTCGCGGTTGGTGTCGCGGATTAGCTCGGAGCGATTCTCGCCACGCTCATCGTGGCGTCCACGATTCTGATTTTGCGCAGCATAAATGGCGGCGGCTTGAGCTGCGCGCGCCTCTTGCTCTGCAGCCAATTCTTTTTGAGCCTCGGCCAACATGCGTGTGTAATGTTCAGCGTGCTGCTGAAAGTTCTCAGCAGCCACTCGGTCATTCGAAAGCTGGGCATCACGTGCTAAAAATTGATATTTTTCAATAATTTGCTGCGGTGTACCTCTCACCTTTCCATCGGGGCCCGAACTATCGAAAACACGATTTACAATGTTACCAATAGGGCGTGGGCGGTTCGGTTTTGAACGCTGCCGGGATTTAGACGATCTCATCTTGTCCTTGTATCCAGATTTATCTGGCTAGACGACAAACAGTTTTTAAAAACTGGCCCTATACACGGCTTGCTTGTCGATTTTGGGTTAAAAGCACCTACAGCACATGTGGCGGCCAAGATACACGGCTTTATAGACATAGTAACTCTAGCATGACAAGTAATTTTTACCATATTTGATTAAATTTTATTAATTTTCGATGTAAAGTGGTGAATAATCTTATGCGTGCTTATAAGCTTCGACCAATCGATCCCGCCCATCGAAGTCTTGATGCACTTTTAACCCGTTTAGACCCTGCGATTTAAAAAGTGCGCAGACATTTGCCGCTTGGAAGGGGCCTATTTCTACGATGATCCGCCCAAGGGGCCGTAAAAACGGGCCGTGATCGCGGGCGATAATGCGGTAAGGGTCAAGACCGTCACCGCCCGGGCTTAGCGCCAGATGCGGCTCATATGTCAAAACACCGAGGTCTAGGGATAGCATTTCCTCTTGGGTGATATAGGGCGGATTTGCCACGATTAGATCAAAGTCGCCCGTAACATTTTCAAACCAATTTGAGTATAAAAACGCGGAACGCTTTAATTCGATTTGCAAAACTTTGGCATTCTCGCGCGCCACATCCAGCGCTTTGAGAGAAATATCAACCCCCAGACCGCGCGCGCTAGGGCAATCGGCCAAAAGACTTAACAAAATCGCGCCAGAGCCCGTGCCCAGATCTAAAACATCGTGAAAGGGTAAAGTAAGAGCTGCGGCCACTAACCCTTCGGTTTCAGGCCGAGGGTCCAGCACATCGCGCGTGACTTTGAAATCCCGCCCCCAAAACTGCCGCTTGCCTATGATTTGTGCAATGGGCTGCCCCAAGGTCCGCGCGTCTACGGCACGCTCAAGGGCAGTTATTTGAGTGTGGCTTAGCACCTCTTGACTGCGTAGAGGCAAATCTTGCGCGGCAATGCCCATGACATAGGCTGCCAAATAGCGCATATCACGTGCCGCGCCGCTGATTCCTGCCAACTCTAGGGCCACCCGCCCCTTCATAAGAGCTGCACGCACGATCATGTATCTGTGTCGGCCAGTTTGGCCGCTTGGTCCGAGGCGGTCAAAGACTGGATGATTTCAGAAAGATCTCCCGCCATAATTTGTGATAAAGCATAAAGGGTTAGATTGATGCGATGATCGGTCATGCGCCCTTGAGGGAAATTATAGGTACGGATCCGCTCTGATCGGTCGCCTGTGCCGATTTGTGATTTACGATCGGCCGAACGTTCGGCATTCACGCGCTCACGCTCAAGATCAAACAGGCGCGCACGCAGCACTTGCATGGCAATCTCTCGGTTGCGGTGTTGTGACTTTTCAGAGCTGGTAACGATCATACCCGTGGGTAAATGGGTGATGCGCACCGCGGAGTCGGTGGTGTTCACATGCTGCCCCCCTGCGCCCGAGGCCCGCATCGTATCAATGCGAATATCAGACATGGGAATATCGACGTCCACCTCTTGCGCTTCAGGCAAAACTGCAACTGTTGCGGCTGATGTATGAACACGGCCCTGTGCTTCGGTTTCTGGCACGCGTTGCACACGGTGTACGCCAGATTCGTATTTGAGCTGCGCAAAGACCCCTTCGCCTTCAACATGGATCGAGGCTTCGCGAACACCGCCTATATCATTTTCTTGTAGCTCAAGAATATTAAACTTCCAGCCTTGGGATTCGCAGTAACGCTGGTACATGCGCAAAAGATCACCCGCGAAAAGCGCCGCCTCATCGCCGCCCGTGCCGGGGCGGATCTCCATGATTGCTGGGCGCGCGTCGGCGGCATCTTTGGGCAAAAGCGCAAAACGCAGTGCTTTTTCCATTAAGGGAATCTGGCTTTTAAGGCCCGGCATTTCTTCTTCTGCCAAGGCGCGCATATCTGGGTCTGAGAGCATCTCTTCTGCTTCGGTCAAATCGCTGAGCGCTCGCTTATAGGCGGCAATTTCTCGCACTACCATTTTTAGGTCAGAATATTCTTTGCTTAGGGTCGCAATCTCTTGGTGGCTAGCCCCAGAGGACAAGCTGGCTTCCAAAAACTCAAAGCGTCGTGTTATTTGATCTAATTTGTCTAAAGGTATCATGGGCAGGGTTTGGCGCAACTCATCCACGTCGTCAAGAGTGCCTTAGAACTGAAAGAGGGGACGCTAAAGGTGGCAGGCTTGATGCATGCCTTTTCAACATTAATAGACAGCATCCTAAATATACCCAAAGCCGCCAACACCGGCACAGCAGCTGCGATTCCTGTTTCGGTCAGTGCTGTTGCCATTTTTCATTTTTATTTAACGAACTTTGCGTAGTGGTAAAGGCAGATCAATTCCTGGGCCACATGCGCACCTGCCACGGCTGTGGTGCCTGTCGGATCATAGGGAGGGGACACCTCAACAATATCACCACCCACGAGCCGGATACCGGCCAATCCACGTAAAATCGCAGCCGCCTGCCACGAAGCAAGCCCGCCCCAAACGGGCGTGCCCGTGCCCGGCGCAAAGGCGGGATCCAGCGCGTCGATATCAAAGGTTATATAAGTGGCATGACCGCCCACGCGGGCTTTGGCTTTTGCCACAACAAAATCAACGCCCTTTTCATGCACCGTACGCGCATCCAAATAGTGAAAGCCAAGATAATCATCGCACTGGGTGCGAATACCAATTTGCAAAGAACGTTTAGGCGCAACATAACCCAGTTTTACTGCCTTATACATCATGGTGCCGTGATCTATTCTGCTATAATCATCGTCTTCCCATAGGTCTGAGTGAGCGTCAAATTGAATGACCGACAAGGGGCCGAATTTTTCTGCATAGGCTTTTAGGATTGGCAACGTGATGTAATGATCGCCCCCCAAGGTTATAGTCCCCACATCTTGCGCCAAAATCGTTGCTATTTGCGCCGTTAACGTGGCAGGAAAATCGGCCACTTTCGCATAGTCAAAGGCCAAATCGCCATAATCAACAATCGCCATCTCTTCGAGCGGGTTGGTAGGCCAACCGTAGGGTGGATCAAATGGCAAAAGGGTAGAGGCTTCGCGGATCGCGCGCGGCCCAAAGCGTGTGCCTGTACGGTGCGTAACAGCCTGATCAAAGGCCACGCCTAAAATGGCCAGATCAACCCCAGTCAGGTCTTTGCGGTAACTGCGGCGCAAAAAGCTAGTAGCCCCGCCAAATGCATTTTCAAACGCCAATCCCGTAAGCCCTTTGCGGGTAAAGGCCAGATCAATTTCGTTTTTTGCATCTGCTAAAGCCATATTATCCTGCCATTAAGGGTTTAACCCTTTGCTTAATTCTGTAAGGTGGGTTGCGCCTTTTCGACCAAACGCGCAAAGAAGCTGGCTCCAATTGGGCTAACCTCGTCGTTGAAATTATAAGCGTCATGGTGCAGGCCCGCCCCCTCGCCTATACCAAGAAACAGATATGAACCTGGGCATTTTTCCAGCATGTACGAAAAATCCTCTGACCCCATCTCACGGCCATGCTCTGCGTCAACTTTGGCTTCGCCCACAATGTCGCGCGCAACCATGGCTGCAAATTCAGTGTTGGCGCGCGTATTCACGGTTGGCGGATAGCCCCAGTCATAGTCGATTGCTGCCGTAACTCCAAACGAGGCAGCGTGCCCTTCGACAATCGCATAAAAACGGCTTTTCAAAAGCGCGCGCACTTCGGGGGTAAACGATCTGATCGTGGCGCAAAAGCGGGCCTCTTGCGGAATTATATTGCTGGCAGTGCCCGCGTGAATTTGCGTAACCGAGATAACTGCCTCATCCATCGCACATACGTTACGGCTTAGTATCGTTTGGATGGATTGAACCATAGCCACCAGCGCCACCACAGGATCGACACATTCATGCGGCATGGCCCCATGGCCGCCAAGGCCCAACACCGTCACCCAAGCCGTATCAACGGATGCCATAATAGGTCCAGGCATGGTGTAAAACCCGCCCAGCTCATGCCCGGGGGCGTTGTGAATGCCGTAGATTGATGAGATATTGAACCGCTCCATTATCCCTTCTTCGACCATCACCAGACCGCCGCCCCCTTCTTCTTCCGCGGGCTGAAAGATAAGTGCCACCGAACCCGCAAAATTGCGCGTTTCGGCCAGATATTTTGCCGCCCCCAACAGCATGGTCACATGGCCGTCATGCCCACAGGCATGCATTTTACCAGGTATCTTTGAGGCATAGTCAAGCCCCGTCTGCTCCAAAATAGGCAGTGCATCCATATCTGCGCGCAAGCCAATCGTCGGCCCCTCCCCCCTGCCTTTGATGATGCCAACAAGGCCCGTTGTCGCAATGCCTTCGTGCAGTGCATCCACACCAAAATCACGCAGTTTTTGCGCAATAAACGCTGCAGTATTGTGGCATTCAAACATCAATTCAGGATTTTCATGCAAATGCCTGCGCCATGTTTGCATTTCATCTGTATAATCTGCGATACGGTTAATAACGGGCATGGGGCCTCCTTGGTCTTCCTTTATCACAGAAACCCAAATTAAGGCGCGCTGCAATGATGAATGACAACGACAATGTCGATACAGACGAATTTACCCTGATCACATCAGGCAAAGGTGATATAGAACGGCTTTTGGCTATTATGAAAGCGCTGCGCGATCCAAAAACGGGCTGCCCTTGGGATATTCAGCAAAATTTCGCTTCAATCGCGCCCTACACCATTGAAGAGGCATATGAGGTGAGCGATGCCATCACCCGCCAAGCTTGGGGCGAATTGGTGGGCGAATTGGGGGATTTGCTACTTCAAACGGTCTATCACAGCCAAATGGCCGCCGAGGCGGGCCTATTTAAGTTTTCAGATGTAGTGGCCAGCATCAGCAATAAGATGGTGGAGCGCCATCCGCATGTGTTTGGCAATCAGCGCAAAACCAATACTGCCGAGCAGCAGACCAAAGAGTGGGAAGGCCAAAAGGCACGCGAACGGGGGTCTGCGGGCACACTCGACGGTGTGGCGCTTGGCCTGCCTGCCCTGTTGCGGGCAGTAAAGTTGCAAAAACGCGCGGCAAGGGTGGGGTTTGACTGGGTCGATACGGTAGATGTTTTGGCCAAAATAAACGAAGAAATCGCCGAACTGGTTGAGGCACGAGAGCGTTTAACCCACAACGAAGTGGCCGAAGAGTTTGGGGATTTGCTATTTGTTATGGCTAATTTGGCACGCCACATGGATGTCGACCCCGAGGCGGCCCTACGCGCTACCAACGACAAATTCACCCGCCGCTTTGCCTACATCGAGGCAGCCCTTAGTGTGCGCGGAAAAACCCCTTCGCAAAGCAATCTGGCCGAGATGGACGCCCTTTGGAATGAGGTTCGCGCGCAAGATAACGAACAGGGTAAGTTTAAACCTTAGTCTTTTACTTAGGTATTGACGAAGACGGCTGATAGCCTTAGATCAAAAAAATAACAAACGAAAAGGATCAACGATGCGCCCTACCCCCTTTCTGACCGTTACCCTGACAGGATTGATCGTTTCCACAGCCGCGGCACAAGAGGTAAATATTTATTCCCAGCGCCAACCTGAACTGGTGCAACCATTGATTGACGCTTATAGTTCGCAAACGGGTGTCAAGGTTAATATTGCATATATAAACAAAGGCTTACCAGAACGTCTTTTGGCCGAAGCAGGACGTTCACCCGCCGATATGGTGCTGACGGTCGATATAGTGCGTCTGACCCAACTGGTTGACATGGGCGTCACTCAAAGTGTGCAATCTGAGATCATAAATACAAATATTCCCGTCCAATACCGCGACCCTGCGGGCAAATGGTTTGGCCTAACCGCCCGCGCGCGTGCAATTTTCGCCAGTAAAACCCGCGTGCAGAGCGGCGAAGTAACAACCTACGAAGATCTGGCCAACCACAAATGGCGGGGACGGCTTTGCACACGCTCGGGGCTGCATGATTATAATTTGGGCCTTGTAGGGGCCGTGATTGCCCATGATGGTCTGGATCAGGCTACAGCTTGGGCCCAAGGTCTTAAGGCTAATTTGGCGAAAACTCCCGAAGGGGGCGACCGTGATCAGGTCAAAGCTATCTGGGCGGGCGAATGTGATATTGCACTTGGCAATACGTATTATATGGGTG
>DPZQ01000219.1 GCA_003536295.1 Rhodobacter sp.
CGTGCAAAAGGGAAAATTTGCCGCCTGAGCTGCAGCTGTGCGGGTAAGCGCGTTGAATAATGTTGATTTGCCCACATTTGGCAAACCGACTATTCCCATTTTAAAGCCCATATCAACCATCCTATGATTACTTGCGCTGCTCTTATCGGGCGTGGGCTCCTTTTTCAAGCGGCGCGCGCGGTGGTCAGTGATTTTGGTGTAATTTCGTGGGTTTCACAAAACGGCGCATCAAGCGAAATAAATTAGAGCCAAAAGGATTGATTTTTTCTGCCCCATGCCGCAAACCCAATTTGAACAGTGAAAGTGTCATCATGACCAGAATCGACGTCAAATTTGCCGCCCTTAAAGCCCAAAATAAAAAGGCATTTGTAGCCTATATTATGGGAGGGGATACAGATCTTGAAATCTCGATGGCAGTGATGCTTGGCTTGCCGGCTGCGGGCGTTGATGTGATTGAGCTTGGCATGCCATTTACCGACCCGATGGCCGATGGCGCGACCATTCAACTTGCAGGTCAACGTGCGCTAGAAGGCGGTATGACGCTCCGCAAAACTCTCCAAATGGCGGCAGATTTTCGTGCGAAAGACAATGTGACGCCCATCGTTTTGATGGGTTATTATAATCCGATCTATTCCCATGGCGTTGCGCAGTTTTTGATCGACGCCAAGGCGGCGGGTATTGACGGGCTTATTGTAGTTGATTTGCCGCCTGAAGAAGACGCCGAACTTTGCTTGCCCGCGCAAGCGGCGGGATTGAACTTTATTCGCTTGGCCACACCGACGACCGACGCCCAACGTTTACCCAAAGTGCTGCAGAACACCTCGGGGTTTGTTTATTATGTGTCGATCAATGGTATTACGGGTGCGGCAGCGGCCAAGCCAAGTGATGTTGCCCCGGAAGTGGCACGCATCAAAGCTAGCACGGACTTGCCCGTGATTGTGGGCTTCGGCATCACCACGGGACAGGCCGCGCAAGAAATTGCTTCCGTGGCTGACGGCTGTGTTGTAGGCTCGGCAATTGTTGCGCAAATTGCCGAAGGTCGTCCGGTTGGGCAAATCTTGGACTTTGTAGCTGAATTGGCCGCAGGAGCTCACCGCGCTTAGTATTTGTATTTGATGCCAAAATAGGTAAGTAACTGTTACCAATAATCAAGGGGCTGCCGAAATGACTGTGATTACCTGTATTGATGATCTTAAACGCCTTTATAAAAGTCGCGTACCACGGATGTTTTATGATTATGCAGAAAGTGGCAGCTATACCGAGCAAACCTTTCGCGACAATAGCTCGGATTTTAGTAAGCTAAGACTGCGCCAAAAGGTTGCGGTCGATATGACAGGGCGCAGCACCAAAACACAGATGGCTGGGCAAGATGTGTCAATGCCGGTTGCTTTGGCCCCGGTTGGGCTTACGGGCATGCAATGCGCCAATGGTGAGATGAAGGCTGCTGCTGCTGCCAAAGACTTTGGTGTGCCCTTTACTTTGTCGACCATGTCGATCTGCTCGCTTGAAGATATTGCTGCCCACACCAAAGCACCATTTTGGTTTCAGCTTTATGTTATGAAAGACGAAGATTTCTTAGCCGCGGTTCTTGAGCGTGCAAAAGCTGCCGGTGTGACAACTTTGGTGTTGACACTTGATTTGCAGATCTTAGGTCAGCGTCATAAGGATCTAAAAAATAATCTAAGCGCGCCGCCGCGCTTGTCTATTAAAAATATGATCAATATTGCGACCAAGCCACGCTGGGCTATGGGTATGTTGGGCACTAAGCGTCACAGTTTTGGCAACATTGTGGGCCATGCAAAAGGCGTGGGTGATATGTCGTCTTTGATGTCCTGGACGGCCGAACAATTTGACCCACAGCTTGACTGGGAAAAAATTGCAAAAATTCGTGACCAATGGGGCGGGAAGCTGATCTTGAAGGGCATCAATGATCCTGAAGACGCCAAACGGGCTGCCGACTTTGGGGCTGATGCAATTATCGTTTCAAACCATGGTGGACGCCAATTGGATGGAGCGCTTTCGTCTATTAGGATGTTGCCCAGCGTACTTCGTGCCGTGAATGATCAGGTCGAAGTGCACTTAGACAGTGGCATTCGCTCTGGCCAAGATGTGCTTAAGGCGCTGTCTTTGGGCGCGAAAAGTACCTACATTGGCCGCTCATTCATATATGGTTTGGGTGCTATGGGGCAAGCAGGCGTGACCACTGCACTAGAGGTGATCCGCAAAGAGCTTGATATTACGATGGCGCTTTGTGGTGAAAAGTCGGTTCAAAATTTGGGCCGGCATAATTTGTTTATTCCGCGTGATTTTGAAGGTGATTTTCTTTAAATCTTACGCCCAAGCTTGATCAGCAACGGAGCCAAGATAATCACCATCGACAAGGCAAAGGCCGTCGCCAAATAGGCGGCACGCAGGCCAAATAGATGTGCAATTAAACCAACTGCCGGTGGGCCAAAGAAAAAACCAAAATAGCCCAGCATCGTTGCGCGCGCCACGGCACGGGCGCGATTATGGGGGGTAGCAAGGCGTCCGACCATTGTCAGCGCGGTGGGTGAGATAACTGAAGCCCCAACTCCCACCGTCACAAAGCCGCCATAGGCCGCAAAAGCCGTCTGGGCCGTGGCCACAATCAAAGCCCCAAAAGCTGCGATTAGCGCACCCGCCATCAAAAGTTTTAGCTCAGATATTTTTGTCAAAAGACCTTGTCCCGCAAGCCGTGCAACCACCATTGTTAGCGCTAAGGTCGCGGGGCCAAAGCTGCCCTCTTGCGCGCTGCCACCAAGCGTTTGTTCAATATGTAGCGCCGACCAGCTTTCGGTGGCATTTTCGCTTAGAAAGGCAATCATTACTACAAACCCGCCAACATAGGGCAAAAGGCCCAAATTTGGACTTTGCCCTTCCGTTTTTGACGCGCTTAGTCCCGTTATTTGGCCATGTTCTTCATAGGACAAAGCACCCCATAGGGCGGTCAAAATGGCGATGATGGCGAAGATATCGCTCAGAGAAAATTCCAACATCCGGACCATACCCACCAAAACTGCGCCCACAGCCATGCCCAAAGAATAGGTCGCATAAGATAAGTTCATCAGCGACGTTCCCGTTTGGTTTTCCATCATCGAGACGCGGGCATTCATCAAAACGTCAGCGTTGCCCGTCGCGGCCCCCAGTAGCATCATTGCTCCCGCGAAAACGGCCAGATTATGTGAAAGCCCGACAAGAGAGGCGGCGATTGCTAGGAAAAAAACTGATAAGGGTAAAGAAAAACGCCCTAAAAGTGGGGCTATCACAGGAGCCATTGCAATGGCCAGAACGCCGGCTAAAGGCGTTCCCATCATTAATAGTCCCAACGTGCCCTCATGCACATTCAGCGCGGCTTTTATTTGGGGCAAACAGGCTGCAAATCCGCCCCAAACCAAACCCATCGCAAAAAAGGCGGTCAACGCGGGGCGGGCAAGCACAACAAGGGTGAAAAACGTGTACTTTTGGGGAATAGATGCTGTCATATCGCCGATTTAGGTGATTTTGGGGAACATTGGTTGCATAGGCGCGACATTCCGCAGTCGATTTGACACTTTATGCTTTTCATTGGTTGGGAATCGGGCTATTGCCCCGAGGTCGCGTCGCACACCCTTGGAGGGCGGCGGACTTAACAATGGAGAACCTCTATGGCTAATGAAATTCCTGATTTTCAAGCTGAGGTGCGGATGGGGACAGGCAAGGGGGCCGCTCGTCAAGCTCGTCGTGAGGGCTACGTACCCGGTATTGTCTATGGCGGCGGCAAAGACCCGCTGTCGATTAACATACCCTATAACGCACTTATCAAACGCCTAAAAGCGGGCCGTTTTTTGTCGACGCTGTTCAACCTAAAAGTTGAAGGCCAAGAAGATGTTCGTGTGATTTGTCGTGGTGTTCAGCGCGACGTCGTGCGTGATGTGCCAACACATGTCGATTTTTTACGTTTGCGCCGTACTAGCCGCGTTAATTTGTTCATTCACGTGAACTTTGAGAACCACCCAGCTTCGCCAGGTTTAAAACGTGGTGGGACCTTAGTTGTGGTTCGTCCTGAAGTTGAACTTGAGGTGACTGCCGGTGATATCCCTGATCACGTCACTGTTGACCTAACAGGCCTCAATATCGGTGATGTGATAAACATCAACGACATTCCTTTGCCTGAGGGTGCCAAGCCAACGATTGCGCGTAATTTTGTTGTAGCCAACATCACAGCGCCTTCGGGCCTGCGTTCTGCTGACAATGAAGAGCCAGACACCGCTGAAGAAGAATAGGCCCTTGGCCCGTTAGTACGATAAAGGGCTGCCCTTGGGGCGGCCCTTTTTCTTGGCGACGCCTTGACCCTAGCCCTAGTGCAGGCGACAGTAGTCTTGCTAGAGAAGGGGAGCGTAGATGCGGCTGTTCGTTGGTTTGGGAAATCCAGGATCAAAATTCGCGCAAAATCGTCATAACATTGGATTTATGGTGCTTGATCGGATTGCGGCGGATCATGGTTTTGGCCCTTGGCGCCGTGCGTTTAAGGGGCAGCTTTCTGAGGGGCGGTTTGGCGTTGAGAGAGTGCTTCTTTTAAAGCCCGAAACCTTTATGAACCTCTCGGGTGAAGCGGTGCAAGCCGCGATGGTCTTTCATAAAATCACCCCCGATCAGCTTACTGTTTTTCACGATGAATTGGATTTAGAGCCCGCAAAATGCCGCGTCAAACATGGTGGTGGCCATGCCGGGCATAATGGCCTACGTTCGATTCATGCCCATATTGGTGCGGACTATGGGCGCGTGCGTTTGGGCATCGGGCATCCAGGCCATAAGGATGCGGTGGCAAATTATGTTTTGCATGATTTTGCAAAGGCTGATGCGGATTGGCTGGCTGCACTTCTGGTGGGGCTTTCTGATGGGGCCCCCGCTTTGGCTTCGGGTGATAGTGAAAAATTCATGACTTTGGTGGCCCGTCAGACCCACCCGCCGCGTTCTGGCACGGGGGTTGGGGGTTCCGACGGGGAGCGTGCTAAAGATGCACCATGCCCACGTCCGGCTGCTGCATCACCGACAGCCAAACTAGAGGTCGCACCTGCACAAACTGCGCTGCAAGTGCTGTTACAAAAATTTCGTTCATGAAAGGACGATAATGCCACAAGATGATCGCCTGGTTTCGGTAAATGTTTTGGGCGGGCCTTTAAAGCCCTGCTCGTTAGATCCAATCACTGGTTTTTATCGTAACGGATGTTGCGATACGGGGCCGCTTGATCGGGGCCAGCATACAGTCTGCGCCGTAATGACAGAAGAGTTTTTAGCTATGTCCAAATATTTGGGCAACGATCTGTCGACCCCGCGCCCTGAGTTTGGATTTGCAGGTCTAAAGGCTGGCGATCAATGGTGCCTGTGCGCAGAGCGCTTTTTACAAGCCCATCAAGAGGCTGCCGCGCCAAAAGTACGTATTGCCTCAACCCACCAAAGCGCTTTAAATGTGGTACCTTTGGCGGTTTTATTACAATATGCTTTACCCGAAGACGCGCATTAAGCGAACCTTTTAGTTCAGATCTTCATATCAAAGCCGAGATGTTTGGCGACGGTGAAAATATCCTTATCGCCGCGCCCACACATATTCATCACGATGATGTGGTCAGCAGGTAATTTGGGGGCGATTTTCATGACATGGGCCAAAGCGTGACTTGGCTCTAGCGCAGGGATTATTCCTTCAAGCGTACAACAAAGTTGAAAGGCCTCAAGCGCTTCGACATCTGTGATCGACACATATTGCGCGCGCCCGATATCATGCAGCCAGGCATGTTCTGGGCCAATGCCAGGATAATCAAGCCCCGCTGAGATTGAGAAACCCTCAAGTATTTGGCCGTCGTCATTTTGCAGCAAATAGGTACGGTTACCATGCAAAACGCCCGGACGGCCACCCGTCAATGAAGCGCAATGCTCCATTTTTTCATCAACACCTTTGCCGCCGGCTTCAACCCCAATGATATTTACCGATGCGTCATCCAGGAATGGGTAAAAAAGACCCATCGCGTTCGACCCACCACCGATTGCGGCAATCAGCGTGTCAGGCAGACGGCCCTCGCCCTCTTGTTCAGCCAATTGCCAGCGTACTTCTTTGCCGATGATCGATTGAAAATCGCGTACCATTGCGGGATAGGGATGGGGGCCAGCTACCGTTCCAATGCAATAGAACGTGTCATTGACATTGGTCACCCAATCTCGCAACGCATCATTCATAGCATCTTTAAGTGTGCCACGGCCCGAGGTGACGGGAACAACTTCGGCCCCTAAAAGCCGCATGCGAAAGACGTTTGGGGCTTGGCGCTCGACATCATGTGCGCCCATATAAACGATGCATTTCAACCCAAATTTTGCACAAACTGTTGCTGTGGCCACACCATGTTGGCCGGCACCCGTTTCGGCGATAATGCGGGTCTTGCCCATGCGACGTGCTAAAATAATCTGGCCTAGCACATTGTTGATCTTATGGGCGCCAGTGTGGTTCAGCTCGTCGCGTTTAAGATAGATTTTGGCCCCACCCAAATGTTTGGTCAAACGGTCACCATAGTAAAGCGGGCTGGGACGACCAACATAATGTTTCCAAAGGTCTTCCATCTCTGCCCAAAAGCTGGGGTCAGTTTTGGCAAATTCGTAGCGCGCTTCCAAATCCAAGATCAAAGGCATCAACGTCTCAGAAACAAATCGCCCACCAAACATACCAAAGCGCCCCTGTTCATCGGGCCCGTTCATAAAGCTGTTGATCATATCATCTGGCATAGGGGTTCCATTGAAAAAGTTACTTTTACTTTGATCTAGCGCAGCTTG
This sequence comes from Rhodobacter sp., assembly GCA_003536295.1. Lineage (GTDB taxonomy): Bacteria > Pseudomonadota > Alphaproteobacteria > Rhodobacterales > Rhodobacteraceae > UBA10365. Next base: position 6,820 of record DPZQ01000219.1, read on the forward strand.
CTCGCAAAGAAAACCAATTCAGTCCATTTTGCGCATTTTTTCATTAAACAGCCCGCGCGAAATAGCGCGGGCCGTTTTATGAGTGCGTTTGGTTTAGCGTTTGGTTGCGTAAAAGGCGACTTTGCGTTCCAAAAAGGATAAAAACTCGGCTATCGCAAAGGCCAGTGTAAACAGCACTAGCAAAACTGCCCAAAAATGCGCCATTAGGAAGTTTGACGAGTAAAGCTCAAACAGGGCGCCAAAACCGACGATCGACACTAGAAGTTGACCTATAATTACCCCCTTTACCGCACGAATAACTCCGATTCGCACACCGCCCAAAATCTCGGGCAGGGCAGCCCAAAAATAGATTTTATAAAAGGCTGTGAAAGGGCCTGCGCCGAAGCTTCTGGCCATTTCAACCAAGGATCGGTTGATCTGCATCACGCCGGCTCGAGCGTTCAAGATGATGATCCAGATTGCAAAGAGTGCTGTGGTGATGATGATTGTCTTGGTGCCAAAACCAAAAAGTACCATCAAAACAGGCACAAGTGCGGTAAGAGGTGCCGAGATAAAAATATTGACCCAGGGCAATAGCATCTCATCTAAAAGACGGCTTTTACCCATTAAAATACCCGTAGGAATGCCTATCAAAACTGATGCGCCAATCCCAACTGAAAAAGCATATGCCGTTTCGGACAGGGCCTTTTGAAATACCTTGGTTTGTACCAATTCGATCAATGTCATGATAACGGTCGAAAAGGCGGGTACGAAAAAAGTCAGCTCAAGGCGACCTATCGCTTCCCATAATAGGGCCCAAAGGATCAGAGATGACATCGCAGGCAGTTTATATCCTAAAATAAACATTGCGTCCCCTATTCAACGTAGCTGCGCAAAGAAGCCCAGATTTGATCTACTATATCCAAATATTCTGGATCGCGGCGAATGTTATCAACGCTTTTCCCTCTAAAACTTGAGGGGCGAATAATTTCAGACACGCGACTAGGCCGGGGCAGTAGAATCGCGATTTGATCTGAGACATAGACAGCTTCTTCAATCGAGTGGGTGACGAAAATAAAAGTCTTACTTTCATTTTGGACCAAAGCCAGAAGATCTTCTTGGAACTTGCGGCGGGTTTGTTCATCAACGGCCGAGAAGGGCTCGTCCAAGAGCAAAACCTGTGCATTAACTGACAAGGCTCGTGCTAGGCCAACCCTTTGGCGCATACCGCCCGAAAGCTCGTGTGGGAAGCTTTTTTCAAAGCCTGTAAGGCCTACGCTTGCGATGTATTTTTCAGCAATTGCTTCGCGTTCAGATTTTGCAATGCCGCGCAATTCAAGTCCGAAGGCCACGTTGCGGATCACATTGGCCCAAGGCATCAGCGCAAAATCCTGAAACACAAAGGCGCGGTCGGGGCCTGGTCCTGAAATGGTTTGGCCACCCACTTGCACCGTGCCCGAGTTTGCGTCAAGCAAGCCTGCGATGATTTTCAAGAGCGTGGTCTTACCGCAGCCCGAGGGGCCTAAGAGTGAGGTCAACTCGCCCTTTGGAAAATCTAGCGAAAGATTCCTAAGCGCCTCAGTTTGATTATATTTTTTTGAAATATTGCGTACAGAAACGGCAATATCTGCAGTGGATGCCAAAGGCTGAGCGCTAGTCTGAGATATAGCCACGATTATTTCCTTCGAATAGATAATTTTCTAATTTTTCAAGCAGGTTCAAGAACAAGACCGCCAAGAGGATGATCGAGAAGATCGCTGCATACATAGTGGGGTAGTCGGCAATCGATCTGCTGAAGGTGATGATGTCGCCCACACCTGTGGGGGTGATTTTAAGTTCCGACAGAATTGCTCCAATGAAGCCGGCTGACACGCCCAGACGCAGACCGGAAAAGATGATAGGTGATGCCGCGGGGATTATGACCTTTAATAGAACTTCATGGTCATTGGCCAAGAATGATCTCGCCATTTCCTTAAGGGACACAGGCGTATTGCGCACGGCGCTGGCGGTATTTAAAACAATCACTGGCATAGCCATGATGCAAACCACAAAGACCTTTGAGGTGAGGCCAATACCATATATCATCACTAAAAGGGGAATAAGTGCAGCCAAGGGGGCTGCCTGCATCACAATAAATATAGGGGCAAAAAGCCATTCGAACTTTTCGCTTAGGCCAACCCAAAGCCCTATCCCAACACCTAGCACACCTGAAATAGCAATACCTGTGACCAACGGCTTAAGCGTTTCGGCATAAGCGACAAAGATCGATCCATCTAGCGTGATCACAGCAAGGGCGGCCATCGATTCTAAAAAAGTAGGAAATGAATAGCTTATCGGCACTCGCCCGGCGATTTCCCACGCACTAAAGACGATCACCGCCGACATCAATTTCAATATTATCGAACGATATTTCATATTTTTACCAATTTAAGAAAAAGCCACCGGCGCAAGGGCCGGTGGCTTTATTTTCAATTTATTGCATCGCTGCATCAAGTGGTGCGAGATACCAAAAATCTTCGATATTCAAAGTATCGACGGTGCCGTCTAACTGGCCGGCCCCGGAATACCATTCCATGTCAGCTTTGGCCGCTTTGCGCCCGCCACCATTGGTGTCGTAAAGACCGCCCGCAACCGCATCTGCGTAAAAGCCGTCAAGTTCTGCCAACACTTCTGGCGGCAATTGGCCAATTGGACCGTCTGGGTTGGTTTCGCGACGAATGATTGTAGGATCTTTGGCCATGTCACGATAAACGCTTAGCAAAGCTTTCACGAAAATATCGACTTGATCCGAGTTGTCTTTGATCCAATCTACATTGCCAAACAGCGCCTCGTCGCTGGCATCAACATCAAACATGGGCAAGGCATGAAATTTATCGCCTGCTTGGGCGATGATTTTATTTTTGTTTGACAGGTCAAGAATGGTCGCTTCGGCTTGGCCGGCGATCATCGCCACAACACGGTTTTGGGACCCTGGCACGTAGGAACGTTCGCCCAATTTAATGCCGAGTTTGCTTTCTATTACATTTGCGATGGAATCTGTGCCGCCACCCCGTGAGTGCAACATGATTGGTTCGCCATCAAGATCTTTTAGATCATTGTACTTCATGGTCGTGACGGGGAAGAATTTTAGCTTTGACAGTTGGTAAATAATCCGAATAGGGGCTTTTGAACGTTGCATGGCTGCATAGGGTGTTCCAAAGCCGATATCCATTTGACCACCCAAAACAGACTGAATAGCTAGCTCTTCATCAGCAAAGGCTGTCCATTCATAATCAAGCCCGTTAGCTTTGGCGCGATCAAGGGCAACAAAAAAGGCTGCCAGCTCGTCGGATGGTGTTTCGGCTAGCGCTATTTTGATAGTGGCAGCTTGTGCCGCGGTTGAGGCCAGAAGCCCAAAAGACATGGTGGCCGCAAGCGGTATCGCCAGTGCGAAGGTTGTGAGTTTCTTGAACATCGGTGTCATTAATTTCTCCTCCCTGAGAACTAAGTTTTGGTAGATGCTTGAACGTGGGCGTTAAGTGGATTGGCCTTAGGCTCTGTTATAGCTACTCATGCCTCTCCAAATAGGCGGGCCGATACCGAGCGCAGATGTGCGCGCATCGCTTCATAGGCCATATCAGGATTTCTATTTTCGATCGCAGATGCGATCGTCTCATGCTCTGCAAAGCTGGTATGGCTTACAGATGGGCGGGTGCTGTCGCGATTCACATTTCCCCAAGCCACTGCGCGGCGAACCTGGTTCAATTGATCAAACAACATCATAAGCAATTCATTATCGCTGGACTCGGCGACGGTACGGTGAAAAATATCGTCTTGAATCTCGTAATCAGCCCAGGTGTTGGCCGCGTGCGCGCGCTGAAGTGCCAGCTGCATTTGCATCAGCGACTGACCCGAAGCATTCACTGCCGCTTCGCGGGCAATGGCAGGCTCAATCGCAATACGTGCGCGCATCATCCGAAACGGTGTAAGCCTACGGCCCAATTCTACCAGGCTGCTTATGCTGGTGGCATTGGCCTCTTGCGAGACAAAGGTGCCCTTGCCCACATGACGCCATAAGGCCCCTTCACTTTCTAAGACATCCAGTGCCTTGCGCAAGGATGAGCGTGTCAGTCCCAACCGTTCGGTCAATTCGCGCTCAGCTGGCAGGCGGTCGCCACGTACATAGCCTCCATCAAGAATAAAGTTACGCAAACACGAAACGCTACCCTGAAGCGAGATTGATTCTATTACTTGCGGCACTGATTCCATAATTGGTTGACCGATTCTTATTGGTGATTTCTTATACTCACCACCAATGATCAATTATTATTGGATTTTTGTCAATCATTTTAAATAAATTGGTTGGGATTGATTTAATTTTTTGGACGTGTAAGAGTATCTGTGCAAATCAATTCATCAAGTTAGGTTCTCAAATGACAAAGCACGTCATCCCCACTCCGGCCATTCCCACAATTCCTGTTGCTGGCGGGGGAGAGTTTCCCGTGCGGCGCGTATATTGCATTGGACGCAACTATGCGGCCCATACCATTGAGATGGGTGGGGACCCAAATCGTGAAGCACCATTTTTCTTTCAAAAAAATCCTAATAACATAGACGCCACGGGCGAATTTCCCTATCCGCCCCATTCATCAGACGTGCATCACGAGCTTGAGCTTTTGGTCGCGCTGAAGTCGGGCGGCAATAATATACCTATTTCAGAAGCGATGAGCCATGTTTGGGGCTATGCCGTGTCGTTAGATATGACGCGCCGTGATTTGCAGGGCGAGCAAAAGAAGCTGGGCCGGCCATGGGAAATCGGCAAGGCCTTTGAACGTTCGGGCCCTGTTGGGCTTTTGCACCCTGTCAGCGAAACGGGCTTTTTGGATAAGGGCCGAATTGAACTGAAAGTGAACGGTAAAGTCACCCAAGAGGGTGATCTGGATCAAATGATCTGGAAGGTTGCCGAAATGATTTCTTATTTATCTGAGTACTTCGAGCTGGCTGCAGGTGATGTTATCATGTCGGGTACTCCGTCTGGCGTGGGCGCTGTTGTGCGCGGAGACGTAATGGAGGCATCGGTTGTTGGCCTTAGTTCACTTACAGTCAGAGTGACATAAGGCGTTTGCCAAAGGAGCCGTCTGTCTTGGATTTAACTTTTGCGACGTGGGACCATGATCGAGTTTCAGCCTTGCATGATGGCCGCTTAAGCGTGCCTGGTGTGGCCCTTGAAAGTGTGGTGGCGCCTACGTCGAAATTGTTCCCTTTGGCCGTAACTGAGGCGAAATATGATATTACCGAAATGTCAATTTCAAGTTATATTTTGCAACTGTCGCGGGGGGGCAGTGAATATATTGCACTTCCTGCCTTTGTCTCTCGAGCATTTCGCCATGCAGGATATTTTGCGCGCCAAGGATCCGGAATTACGACTTTAGCCGACTTCGCAGGGCGGCGCATTGGGGTGCCTGAATATCAAATGACCGCAGCGCTTTGGATGCGCGGGATCATGCAAGATGAATATGGTGTTTCTTGCGATGCTATTCATTGGCGTACGGGGGCCTTAGACGAAGGTGTGCGGGTAGAGAGACTTGAGTTGGCCTTGCCTAAATCTATGCGGGTTGAACCGATCACGGCCGGGCAAACGTTGGAGGGTCTGTTGCTGGACGGGCAGATTGATGGGCTTTTGGCCCCAAAACCGCCAAAGGCCTTTTTGGCAGGTGATCCGCGTTTGGTACGGCTTTTTCCTGATTATGAACAGGCCGAAGAAGATTATCACAAAAAGACAGGGTTTTTTCCGATCATGCATGTGATCGGTGTGCGAAAATCCTTGTGCGAGAAGTATCCGTGGTTGGCCAAAGCCGTTTATGAGGCATTGGTGATGTCGCGTGATATGGCGGTTGCACGGCTTCGCGATATTTGGCTGGGCAATGCTAATCGTTTGACCCTGCCATGGCTTGGTGCGTCGATTGAGCGCAGCATACGTGTCTTGGGGTCTGATTACTGGTCTTATGGATATGAACGCAACTTGACCGAACTCGAAGCGGTTTGTCGTTATTCTATGCAGCAGCACCTGTCTGCACGACAAGTCGCACCAAGTGAACTGTTTCATCCGTCTGTTATGGAGGGATAAAAGGCCAAAAAGTGGCAAATATACCAAATTGCTAACGATGCGCGAGTTAGCAAATCATAAAAGCGCAAAACCAGTGGAGGAAGACATGCATAAAGATATGAAATTTGGACGCCGGAACTTTCTAAGAACCGGTATCGCAGCAGGCGGTATGACGCTTGCTATGCCAAGCCTTTTGAAAGCGGCGACGTTCCCAGAGGGCAACATCAAAGTAATTATTCCCACTTCTGAAGGCGGCGGCGCAGACAGAAACTTCCGCGACTTCACCGGCGTTTGGAAAGATATTTTGAATGTTGAGTTTGAACCAAGCTATTATCCTGCCGCTTCTGGCCGTGTGGGCTATGAAATCTATATGGGTAAAAGCGAACCTAATTGCTATAATTTGATCTTTGGAAATATGGGGCCAGAGGTGATGAACTGGGCCATGCAAGCGCCCAGCTTTCCAGTGAATGATTACCTTTATTTCGGTCAAGTTGACAAGGATCCTTGCTGTTTGTTCGTGGGCGCTGAAAGCCCGCTTAAATCAATGGACGATATCATTGCCGAAAGTAAAAACCGCAAATTGACCGTCGGCACCAGCCGCATGGCACACCCTGCCTCGATCGGTCTTTTGGCCTTGGGTGAGAAATTGGGGATCGAGTTTAACCTTATTCCTTTGCAGGGTGGTAAAGGTACCGTTGCAGGCGCCGTTACGGGCGAGGTTGATTTCTCGGTTCTGACTTCGGGTTCGGTTATCAGCGCTGGCGATTCCGTTAAAACACTCCTAGTTTTTGGTGAGAATCGGGTGGGTGAAGCACTTGATAATGCGCCAAATATTAATGACGCCTATGGCATGGATCTTCCAGAAATGCTTTCTGCACGCGCCTTTGGCATTCATCGTAAAGCAGTTGAAGATTTTCCAGAGCGTTTTGAAGTTTTGACGCGTACATTTAAACAGGCATTTGACGATCCACGCCTGCTTGCAGCCTATGTTAAATCAAAAGGCCGCCCCGAATATTTAAGTTATGCAGGCGTCGAGGAATGCGAAAAGTTCAAATCCGCGATGTTG
>DPZQ01000127.1 GCA_003536295.1 Rhodobacter sp.
CCAGTGCCATGCATCCGCTGTAATGAGCGGGTGAAGTTTAAAGATCTTTTGACTACCGCGCGCGACCTTGACGCGGACTGTATGGCTACGGGGCATTATATTCAGCGCAAAATGGGCCCCTATGGGGCCGAGCTGCACTGCGCCGCCGATGCCGCGCGTGACCAAAGCTATTTTCTCTTTTCAACCACAGCCGAGCAGCTGGATTATCTGCGCTTTCCTCTAGGGCATTTGCACTCAAAGGCTGAAACACGCGTTTTGGCGCAAAGCTTTGGTCTGACCGTTGCTGATAAGCCCGACAGCCAAGATATATGCTTTGTGCCCAACGGCGATTACGCTGCGGTGATTGAAAAAATGCGCCCCGGGTCGGCGTTGCCAGGCGACATTGTCGACAACCAAGGCACCGTTTTGGGCCAACATCCGGGGGTTATTCACTTTACTATAGGGCAAAGACGCGGGCTTGGAATTGGCGGCTTGGGGGATCCTTTGTTTGTGGTGCGTCTTGATTCTGAAAAGCGCCACGTGATCGTGGGACCAAAGGCTGCATTGTCGACGCGAATCATCCCAATCAAAGAGATCAACTGGTTGGGCCCCACGCCTTTTGAGAGCCAAGACGAATGGCATATTCGCGTCAAGGTACGCTCAACACGCCCGCCGCGTGCGGCGATTTTACGGCCGCTGAGCGCGACCGAAGCGATGGTTGAGCTTTTAGAGCCAGAAGATGGCGTCTCGGCAGGACAGGCTTGTGTATTTTATGCTGAAACTGGCAACCAAGTGCTGGGCGGTGGTTGGATCTGGCGCGGGCGTACTTAAGCTGGGCGCGTCCTACCACTAAGAAAAGCCAATACCGAAGTGGCGGCACGCACGCCAGGGGCTTGACCGCCTGCCCCAAGGCGCTGCATGGTCACCTCCATCGCCGAAAGTTGGGCGCTGGGGTCGCTAAGCGTGGTCAATAAGGCGGGCGCGATTAAATCGGCACGGCATCTAGCACCAATGAATTCAGGCACCGTACGCGTCTCAGAGACTATATTGACCAAAGTGACTGTATCGATTCGCGCCATGCGTTGCATCAAAAAAAGCGTGATCGGGTGCATATCATAGGCAATGACCATTGGCACACGGTTGGCGGCCAATTCCAGCGACACGGTGCCCGAAGCAGCAATCGCCGCGCGAGCCGCCCCAAAGGCTTGCACCTTATCAGCAGGGTCGATCACCAGTTCGGGCGTGATGATCCAATCCTTGACCAAAGCCCGCAGCGGCTCCAGTAAATGCGGCAAAGTGGGCACAACCACCCGCGCATTCGGGTAATGGGGCAAAATAAATTCCAAACTTTTCCCAATGACAGGGGTAAGGCGCGCAATCTCGCCCATGCGCGAGCCGGGCAACGCCAAAATAAGAGGATCATCGCTTTTTGCGACAGAGGCTGTGGGGCGCGCGGCAATCGGATGGCCCACAAAGTCACAGCTCAGGCCTGCGGCCTGCATCAAGGGCGGCTCGAAGGGTAAAAGAGCAAGCACATGATCGACAACGCGAGCCATTTTCACCGCCCGGTTAGGTCGCCACGCCCAAACCGAAGGAGCCACATAATGAATGATGGGAATATCAAATCTCCATGCGCGCAGCTGTTTGGCAACCCGCAAGCAAAAATCAGGACTATCAATCGTGATCAACACATCAGGCTTACGCGCAGCAACATCAGCTGCTACTTGGGCGATTCGCCGCTTTAGAACAAAATATTTAGGTGCAATTTCCGCAATGCCCATCACCGAAAGCTCAGAAATGTCGAAAAGACTTTGCAGACCTTGAGCTTGCATCAAGCGCCCGCCCAAGCCCAAAAATTTAGCTTTAGGATCAAAGCGCAACAGGCCAGCCATAAGATCGGCCCCCAGCAGATCGCCCGAGGCTTCGCCCGCAATCATATAAAAGCTCATGCGGCGCGTGCCCAGACAAAAAGCCCAAGCTTTTTGGCCTCGGCCAGAACGGCCTCCAGTTCAAGCAAGATCACCCCTCCCGCTTGGAACGCTATGCCCGCAAGCCCCGCGTTTGCGGCATGGATAACGGTTTGAATGCCAATGGTTGGCAGATCGATTCGTAAATCTTGGGTTGGTTTTGGGGCCTTGTAAATCAGACCTGCGCGCGCTTTATTCAAAGGGCCATTTAATGCCGCTATATGGGCCAGCATCGCATCAGTTCCGGGCAGCGCCTCAACTGCAAGGCAAAGGCCTTTGACTACCACCGCTCCTTGGCCCACATCAACAGTTCCAAGTGCATTAACAATCATTGCAGCCCGCGCCGCGTCGGCCTGGTCTTGGAGGCTGGGTTGCCCAACTAAAATGCCGGCTTGGGGTATTAAGGCAGGCGCAATATCAGCCACGCCTTTGACCTTCAGATCAAAATCTTCGAAAATAGCGATCACTTCGCGCAAAGTAGCATCATCGCCACTTTGCATCGCAGCCAACAGCCGCGGCACAATCTGAGCAGTTTGCGCGTCAAATAGGGCTGGATCAAGCCTTGGCCGTCGTACTGACCCTGCAAAAATAACCTCAACCACCGATGCCTCTTGTAAAGCCCGGATGAACGGGATCAAACGTTCAACCCTAAACAGGATTTGAGGGGTTAGGTTTTGGGGTGAAAACCCCTCAAGCGCTGTCACTAGAAGATCAGGACGTGCGGCACAAAGGGCCCCAGGCAAAAGGCCCGATCCCGCAACAAGGGCAGTGCGGCAGGTCATTTAGGCGTTAAGAATGAGCGATCCGACGCGGACAGCACGAAATCGGTCATTTCCTTGACATGGGGGCTGTCGCTTTCATCAGACAAACGGCGTGCGCGGTCTAAAAAAGTACCGTCACCCTGAGCCAACATTTGATAAGCTGCACGCATCGCGGTGATATCCAAACGGTCAACACCGCGCCGTTTAAGCCCCACAAGATTTAGACCGTCCAGCTGACCGCGGGGGCCCTGCACAAGTCCGTAAGGCAGGACGTCATGGGTAACCATGGTTACTGCACCAATGATGGCCCCGCGCCCGATACGCACGAATTGATGCACCCCAGACAAGCCA